>DAOTMQ010000001.1:0-15485 GCA_035450385.1 Kiritimatiellia bacterium
ATGCGTGTACTGTTGTCTATCTGTGCTTGTGCCCTGCTGGTGATGGCCGGCTGTAAGAAAGAATCGGCAGCGGAAGCCGGCGCGGCACCTGCGGCCGATGGAGCCGCCGCGAGCAGTGTGCTCGATCTTGACGACACGACCTTCGCCGCAGCGACCGCGCAAGGCGTGGTGCTTGTCGATTTCTGGGCCCCTTGGTGCCCGCCCTGCCGCGCACAAGGACCGATCATAGATGCCGTAGCCAAGCAGCTTGGCGACACCGCCAAGGTCGCCAAAGTAAATGTCGATAAGGCGAAGACCACCGCCCAGACGTTCGGCGTCCGCAGCATTCCCACGCTTGTGGTCCTGAAAGACGGCAAGACCGTCAAGTCTTTCACCGGACTCACGCAGGCGGATGCCTTGGTGGCCGCCGTCAAAGAGGCGCCGTAAAAAGCGCCACCTGACCATATTGCCAACACCCTGAACAAAGGATTCCTATGCGTACGACCCTCTTCTTGTTCACCGCCCTCGCGGCTGTCCTTCACACCGCAGCGGCCGAGCCCCAGACGGCACCGGCCGAGACGCCCGGCATGACCCGCATCTTCAACGGCAAAGACCTGGCCGGATGGGAGGGCGATCCCTCGCTCTGGTCGGTCAAAGATGGCGCCATCCGCGGCGAGACAACCGCCGAGAATCCAGCCCAAGGCAACACGTTCCTGATCTGGAAAGACGGCACCACGAAGGACTTCGAACTCCGCCTCTCTTTCCGCTGCACTGCCGCGAACAACTCGGGCATCCAGTACCGCTCCACGCGTCTGCAGAGCAAACCCGGTGCCAAGAACCAGTGGCGCCTCAAGGGTTACCAGCACGAAATCCGCAACGAGCAGAAACTGCCGAATGTCGCCGGGTTCATCTACGACGAAGGCGGCAAGCGCGGCCGCATCTGCTTGGTCGGCGAGCAGGCGATATGGGCCGACGGCAAAAAGCAGGTGCAGGCGTCACTGATCGACGGCGAGGCGTTCAAGGCGCTTTTCAAACTCAACGACTGGAACGATGTCGTGATCGTAGCCAAGGGCAACCATATCCGCCACTATCTGAACGGCCGACTGATCCTTGACTTTACCGACGACCCTGCGCTGGCTCTGCTGGACGGCGTGCTGGGCCTGCAACTGCATGCCGGGCGGCCGATGTGGGCGGAGTTTAAGGATATCCGCATCAAGACGCTAACGCGGGCGGAGCCCGCAACCCAAGTTAATTAGTGCGTTAGTTGATTAGTGCGTTAGCCAACTAAAATCAATCATTTGAATTTGTGATTTGTGATTTGTGATTTGTGATTTACAGGATGCACGTAATCGGTTAGTGGCAGGGGGCATGCGAGTCGAGAGCGTTTTTGTGCCCATTTCGGCACTCACAGTCAGGCGAAAAATTTGGAGTGCGGCGGCAAGCGGTATTCCGCGCGACGCCGCTTTTTGTGCAGGAGTGAGGACCAAGAGTGTTTTCACGCGTGGCGCGGAGGGAAAGCGGTGCCGCGACCCGCGCACAGCGCGGCTCTTGTCACCGCACTCCAAATTTTTCCGCCGCGCCGCGCGAGGTACAGCAATCATGTCAATCCTGTCAAAAAAAGTATCCTGCTTTTCACCCGAAACGTACGATCTTCGCCCCCCTGTCACTAACCGACTACAAGATGCACGCCGCACGCGCTTGCGTGCGGCTTCTTGGTCTTGGTATAGTGGGGCTCTTGCAAAACCCCTCGTGGCATGGGCGTCCCGCCCATGAGGCAAACACGGGCAAGATGCCCGTGCCACACCTGTAGGCAAAGGGTTTTGCAAGACCCTCGTGGGAAAAACGAAAGGAAGTCTGCCATGTTTAAGTTTAAACACGTTTTGTTTTTCGGTGCGCTCATTTCCGCATGCACGGTCTCGGCGGCCGAAGTCATCAAGGTCGGTATCATCGGCCTCGACACCTCGCACAGCGTCGAGTTCACCAAACTCCTGAACGCCGACACCGTCGAGCCGCAATACGCAGGCTGCCGCATTGTGGCGGCCTATCCGCAGGGCAGCCGCGACATCGCCTCCAGCACCAACCGCGTGCCGGGGTACATCGAGAAGGTCAAGCCGTTCGGCGTCGAGATTGTCGATTCGATCGACACCCTGCTGAAAAAGGTCGATGTGGTGTTGCTGGAGAGCAACGACGGGCGCGTCCATCTGGAGCAGGCGCTACCGGTTTTCAAGGCGGGTAAGCGCGTGTTTATCGACAAGCCGATCGCCGGCTCGCTGGCGCATGTGCTGGCGCTCTTTGAGGCGTCCAAGCGCTACAACGTGCCGATGTTCTCCTGCTCGTCGTTGCGCTATACGCCCCAGACCCAAGCTCTGCGCAGCGGCAAGCACGGCGCGATCGTGGGAGTCGACGCCTACAGTCCCTGTGCGCTCGAAGCCACGCATCCCGACCTTTTCTGGTACGGTATCCATGGCGTGGAAACGCTCTTCACGCTGATGGGCACCGGCTGCGAGTCGGTCGTGCGCGTTTCCTCGCCCGGCACAGATCTGGCGATCGGCACATGGCGCGAAGGACGTATCGGCACCTTCCGCGGCAACCGCGAATCGCGCAACGGCTACGGCGCGACGGTCTTTCTGGCGAAGGGCCTGCAACGCGTTGACGATTTCAAAGGGTACGGCCCGATGCTGGCAGAGATCGTGACCTTCTTCAAGACCGGTGTCGCGCCGGTCAAGCCGGAGGAGACGATCGAACTATTCACCTTCATGGAGGCCGCCGACGAGAGCAAGCGCCGCGGCGGTGTGCCGGTGCGCCTCGATGAGGTTCTGGCCAAGGCCAAAGCTGAAGTGGCGAAAATCCCGCTGGAATAATGCCGTCCGTTCACTCATCGACCGGGAAGCATGCGATTCAAGGTAACGCGATAACGGATTCCGGCTGGCCGGGAAGGTGCGTGACGATACGTACGGCCGCACCCGGCGCGCTTACCGGATAGAAGCTCGCCTCGTACGGGAAGCGCTCGCAGACGCGGGTTTGACCGTCGCAGGTAAAGACCACACGCGCACCGGGAATCGGGTCGGCGGTGAGCACGGCGTAGACGGCGTCTTTGCCCCACAGCGAGCGGATCGTGAAAACGTGGGCCGCGCCGAACGCACCGGCGGCAGCCGTGCGGTGCGAGGAGGCGAGCGGCTGCGACGCGGGGAAGACCGTGCGCGTGGCGGCGGGATAACCGACCGTGACCATCGAGAGCGGCGCGATCTCGACCGTGAAGGCGCCCTCCTGCAACGCCGGAGCGGGACGGGCAGCAGCCTCCCGAGCCGCTTGGAACGGATCGGCATTACCCTCGAACAGAAGACCGTCACCGGCGGTGACGCCGCTCTTTGCGGCATCGAGTTGCACGCGCACCGTGCGCCGCGCGCGCGTCTGATTCATCAGTATCACCCAGAAACGGTCAGGGCTGCGCGCCGCCAGCCAGTCGGTTTGCAGGTCGGTCGTCACCAAGCCGCGTTCCAGCCAGAGCACGGCGTTGCGGTCGCTGTAAACCGTTCCCGGTTCGGCGGTATAGACACGGTTGTTGAACCAAGCGTAGTTCTTCTGCTTGACCCATGGGAAGACGACCTGACCACCGGAACGCGCCTCGGCATCGGCCACGAGGTAGTCCATGGCAAAGGCATAGTGTACCGGGATGTGGTGGTAGTAGATGCTGGTGATATCGGGACCGGTATAGGGATAGCGAGGATCGTGGACGAGGTCGGTGAAACAGGTCAGGTAATAGCCCGGATAGTTCGCGAAGCGGCCGATCACGCTGTTGCGCGCGAAGGTCCGGAAGAGCGTGCGGTTGGTATGGCGGTAGACGCGCAGCAGATGCGGCGCCCAGGTCGACTGCATGATGTTGTTCATCGCACCGTTGAAGGCGGTGTAGGTCGAGGGCTGTTCAAGGCCGAGCCCAACCGGCGAGACTTGCCACGCGGGAACGCGGCGGGTCGGCGTATCGTTGGGTTGTCGTGGCCAGCCCAAGCGAAAGAGTTGGTCGTTCTTGTGCCAGATCCGGTGATAGGTAACCTGCGAGCCGTCGGGATGCACTGTCACCTCGCCTGCGGGTGCGCGCGGGTGCGACCACTGGCCGGCAACGGTGTGGTACGCGCCCTCGACCGCCGCCGCAAGGTAGTTCGTGTCGCCGGTCGCCTCGAAAAGATCAACCACATCCCACCAATACGGATAGAAGCTGATGTTGTAAAAGGCGCTGAAATCAATCGGCTGCGTTTGGCGTCCGTAGACCGCCTGGGCCAGCCATTCATTGGCGTCGGCCACGACGGCATCGAGGCGCACCAGATCCGGCGCGAGACGATGCGCGGCCAGCATCTCGGTCCAAGGGGCTGAACTGTTGTAGCTGCGCGCATGGCGGAATTTTCCCTCGGGCAACGCAAATTCGCGGAGCCACGGATTGAGTCCGCCGGTAAGGCGCAGTGCGCCTTCCCAGCAGGTGGTGCCATAGAAAGTACCGGGAATCGCGATCTGCTGTTTGACCGGACGGCCGACGCGGTTGGTCCCGCTCTGAAGAATGTCCGATCCTCTGCGGCTCAGCAAGAACTCAAGCGTGGGCAACGCACGCGCCTGCCAGAAGGTTTCACTGCGCGACAACAACGCGGCCGAGAGTAGCACCAACGGTGCGGCATGCTTGCCCATGGTGGCACTCTCGATGTCATAGAAGCCACGGAGGTGGCTGTTCCAGCCGCCGAACTCGTCGTTCATCATCAGGTCGGTCATGTTCAGCACCGCATCGGTGAGCGAGGCACCGAGCGGCTCGCGGTAATCGGTGACCTTCAGGATGTTCAGGCAACAGGCTTCCAGCGTCTCTTTCCAATCGGCGGGACGGGTCATGACACGCCAGTTGATGAGGCGCGTTTCACCGGCGGCGAGGTATGAACACGGGCTTCCCAACACAGGGCTGAAGAAAGCGGGCTGCACCTGCGCACGACTGTTGAGCAGCGAGAAGCCGCACACCGCGTTGGTGGCATTCGGCCACTCGAACGGCAGGTCGGCCGGCTCTGCTGCGACCACGACCGAGAGCGGTGCGCCGTCCGCCAGCCACGGTACCTGCGCCAGCGCCAACGGATGGGGCGTCAGGGTGTTGCACAGCAGGTCTGCCGTCTCCGGCAACCGCTGGAACTGATAGAGCGGCGGAAGTTGCACAAACGCGACCTGCTCACGCGCGGTTGGCGTGAAGGCGGAGAAGCCGAGCGCATACGAGCCTCCGTCCTTGGCGGTGAGGCGCGCCTGAACGCGCAACGTGTAAGGATCATCGGGGTCGATACTCCAGCGCACCGGCAGTGCCTCGCCGTCCGCTGATTCGTAGCGCAGTTCGACCGACGCGGCATCGGCCGACAGCAACGCACGCGGCACGAAACGGCATGCCGGCGCGGCGGCGTAAGGGTCGGTGGTCTGGCTGCTGGTTTCGATCGTCACATCGTTGAGCGTCATGCGTATCGGCGTGCGCGAGCCCTTCCAGAGCGCGACGCGCCGCAAGTCGGCACGCGCATCGGCAGCGTACTGCACAAAGAGCGTTTCGTCGCCTGCCGCATCCGGCAGGTCCACCCACGCACCGTTTCTGAGCAAGCGGGTACGGCGCACGATCCAGGGCCTGCCCTGCGGATCGCGGCCAGCCGCGAAAGTGACGCGCAAGACGGGCGTCTCCAGTCGCGCAAGCGTCTTAGCCTCCGTGCAATCCACAGCCACCGTATTGAACGCCTCGGAACCGGCGAGCAGCACCGTTTTCGGACGGACGCGGAGGCGGCTCAGTTGGGCACCGGACAGGGTGCCGGGGTCTTTGTCCGTGCGGGTGATGAAGATCGCATCACAACGTCCATAGTTGCGCGCGGTGTCGTGCAGGGACAGCAGATGATCGCCCGCAGCGAGCGTGCGCTTGCCGAGGAGTTGCCACGCGAAGCCTTCGCGGCCATGCGTACCGGCCTCTTTCTCAAATGGGACATTGTTGACCCGGAGGGCGAAACGCCGCGTTTTCGGACGGTCATGAGCGAAATCGCGCGAGCGCACCCAGAAGGCGTATTCAGCGTCAGCACCCAGCGTAATACGCGTGACGGCGTCAAACCGGCCGTCGCGTGCGTCTTGGGACACCAGCAGAAAGGCGCGGCCAGAGGCGGCGGTGTCACCGTTTTTCGTCCATGCGCCGTAAAACTGAAAATCCTCCGCCTCGATCAACATCGCATCTGCAGCGCGCAGTCCTTGGACCACCATCATTGTCACGGCCACAAGCAGGCCTCTCGCAAACGCATTCATCTTTCGTCCTCCACAAACCATCCGTCCGACGCTCTCCTATCCGGCCGTAATCATGCCAGAAGCCCGCGCGATCAGCGAGACCAAAAGTCCGTGCCAGCGCCCCCACTATTCGCTATCCGTACTTCCCACCAGTTCACGGTGGCGGAAGCAATCGACCGTGTGATCATTCACCATGCCGACGGCCTGCATCAGCGAGTAGCAGATGGTTGAGCCGACAAAGGCAAAGCCAAGCCGTTTGAGATCGCGGCTCATCAGGTCTGACGTGTGCGTCCGCGCGGGGACCTCCTCCGGCCGCCGCCACGCATTCTGCTGCGGCGTGCCATCCACGTAGCGCCAAAGAAAAGCGTCGAGCGAACCGTGCGTCTCCATAATGCCAAGCACGCCGCGCGCGTTGCGAATCGCGGCGGCGATCTTGAGTCGGTTACGCACGATACCGGGGTCGGCCAACAGGCGTGCTGTGTCGGCCTCACCATAACGGGCAACGCGCGCGACATCGAAATCGTGGAACGCCGCGCGGTAGTTCTCGCGTTTGCGCAGGATCGTCAGCCAACTCAGTCCAGCCTGCGCACCTTCGAGGATCAGGAATTCGAACAACCGCCGATCGTCGTGCAGCGGCACCCCCCACTCGCGGTCGTGATACGCCTGATACAACGGATCGTTCCCGCACCAAACGCAACGGACAATACGCACCCTGTCGGCCTCGTTCATCGCGTCGCTTTGCGGTTGAGGTCGAACCACTTCCGGATCACCTTCTGGCGCTCCGGCGGCGTTGCGACCGGTTGTGTGTCGGCTTCGTTGTCGCTATGCTCTAGGCTCCAGCCGCTCCATTCACGGAAAGCATGGTACGACCAGTCCCAGCCATACTCTTCAAAAATCTCGGTGACATCCTGTAGATAACGCGCGGCGCCCTGACCCCAGCGGATCGCGCTGAATTCGCCGATGTAGATGGGCACGTTGTAGGCCAGTTGAAAATCCCGCACCGGTTGCAGCTCGCGCCGCAACGCCTCTTTATCGTAATGCTTCCCGTCGATCATACCGGGATAAGCCCAACGTGCCTTGGCACCATGCACGCCCTGGTGCGTGTAGGCGTGAGGACGGTACATGTGCGCTTGGTATACGATGACGCCCGGCACCTTCATCGGACGGATGAAGTTGAAGCCGCCGGGGTCGTCCCACTGATCCACCTCTACCGTGATGGCCGTGTCGGGATCAATCTCGCGGATCGCCCGCGCGGCGCGCTCCTGCAATGCCCAGTAGTTGTCACAGCCTTCGGGTGAAGGCCGGTTCTGGCACGGCTCGTTGATCAGATCATACGCCCAGACCATCGGATGACCGACGTAACGCCGCGCGATATGCCGCCATACCTCGACAAAAAAATCGGCGTACTCGGGCTCAAAGAACATGCGCATGCTCTTGTCCTCATACCGCCCGCCCGGCGGCGTGTGCAGATCGATACACACCAAGATGCCGAGCTTCTCGCTGTCGACCAAAATCTTGTCCAGTGTGGCGAGGCTGCTGTCGATCCACTGCATGAACTCAGCCTTGTCGCGGTTGACGTCGCCTGCGGCATCCCAGTTGCGCGTCATCTGGTAGCGGATCAGATTCGCGTTCCATGCGGCGAGCGTTTTGAGAGCTTCTGGATCGTACGCCTGCCGGATCATTGCGCCGCGCAGACGGTCAATCCCGTCGTGGCCGGCCGAGACCAGCGGCGGATCGCGCATCGGCGGCGGATGCTTGATACGCTGCCGCGGATCAAGAGTAAGGGTCAAGTTGTCGACCCAGACCGTGCCCGTACTGTCCTGCAGGCCGATGTTCAATAGCGCGTCGCCAATGTCTTCAGGCACCTCGAACCCGCCGGTACGCCAGCTCCAGTCGCTGCTCCCCGTGGGACACGCGACTTGCTGCCAGTGCTTGCCGGTCGTGGGCGTCTCGAAACAGAGCATGCACTTCACGCCGTTCCAGCGGTCTGGCGGAACGCTGACATCCGCCTGCCGGATGTCGGCCTGCCAGATCACCCGTTTGCCGGCGTACGGCCTGAGATCGAACGGCGCGGTCACCGCAACCGTTCCGGGAGCACGGCCTGGCCGCTGCGGATTCACGACCTCCAGCACGTAGCCGCGCCCCTCCACCTGCACCCAGCGCGCATGCGGCAGCAACTTGAAAGCCGCACGCGCGTCCTCAGCCTCAAACGTTTCGCGGTAACCCCCGCCCGGCAGGGTCTCGCCCGCCTGAACGAGCACCGCGCACCCTGCGGCTGCCACCGCCATCCATACGCTTTGCCGCCGCATCCGTCTTCTCGCTCAGTTGGCCACAAGGCCCAATGCGCGTTGGACGATCGGCGCGAATTTGATGATCAACGGCGTGAAGACGATCGCCACCATGCTCATCAGCTTGATCAGGATGTTGAGCGAGGGGCCGCAGGTATCCTTGCAAGGATCGCCCACAGTATCGCCAATAACCGCCGCGCTATGCGCGGGATTCTTACTGCCATCCTCCAGAAACTTACCGCCGAAGTTCCCCTTCTCGATATGCTTCTTGGCATTGTCCCAAGCGCCGCCGGCATTGTTCAGCATGCAGGCCAGCGCGAATCCAGTGGTGAGCCCGCCCGCCAGCAGTCCCATGACACCAGATATGCCGAGCACCAGCCCCACAAAGACCGGCACGCAAATCGCCAACAGTGAAGGCAGCAACATCTCGCGCTGCGCACCCAGGGTCGAAATCGCCACACAACGCGCGTAGTCCGGCTTGTCGGTGCCATTCATGATGCCGGGCAGTGCTTTGAACTGGCGGCGCACCTCCTCCACCATCGCACCGGCGGCGCGGCCCACGGCCTTCATCGACATCGCGCAGAAGACGAACGCCATCATAGCGCCAATGAAGATGCCGCATAGCAGGAAGGGATTAAGGATGCTGAGATCAAGCCTTTCGATAAAGAAACGCAGCTTGTCGGGTGCCGCCGTGTAAGCCGCAAAATCAAAGGGCACCGCACCCTTTGCGGCCAGTTTGCGCGTCCAGACATCCACCTCCTGCACTTCGGCCGCGAGTAACGCCATGGCGGTCAACGCAGCCGAGCCAATCGCAAAGCCCTTGCCCGTGGCGGCCGTGGTGTTGCCGAGCATGTCCAGCGCGTCGGTGCGCTCGCGCACCTGCGGCGGCAAGTGCGCCATCTCCGCGTTGCCGCCGGCATTGTCGGCGATCGGTCCGTAGGCGTCAGTCGCCAGCGTGATGCCCAACGTAGCCAGCATGCCCACCGCCGCGAACGCAATGCCGTAGAGACCAGCCATCGTATCTTGGAAGCCACCAGCCAGGCCGAAGGCACAGATGATCGCGAACACCACGGTCACGACCGGCACCAGCGCCGACATCATGCCGACCGCCAAGCCATCGATGATCACCGTGGCCGAGCCCATCTTCGCCTGCCGCGCCACTCCCTGCGTGGGCTTGTACTCGTCCGAGGTGTAGTACTCGGTTGAATAGCCGATGATCACGCCCGCGATCAGTCCCGCGATCACCGCGCCGAAAACGCCCCATGTGATGACGCCGACCGCAGCCAGCACGGCTGCCGCCACCACGATCAGCGCAGAACTCCCCCAAGTGCCCAGACGTAGCGCCTTGAGCAACCCCATCATGCTCGCCTTGTCGTTATTGCAGCGCACGGCGAAGATGCCGGCCACCGAGAGCACAATGCCGATGCCCGCGATGACCATCGGCGCGATGACCGCGTCCACCCCCGTCAACGCACAAGTCGCAGGCAGGCACGCACCCAGCGCCGCCGTCGAGAGAATCGCACCGCAATACGACTCATAGAGGTCGGCGCCCATGCCCGCCACATCACCCACGTTGTCGCCGACGTTGTCCGCGATGGTCGCGGGATTGCGCGGATCATCCTCGGGGATGCCGGACTCGACCTTACCGACGAGATCCGCGCCGACATCCGCCGCCTTGGTGTAGATGCCGCCGCCCACGCGCGCAAACAGCGCCTGCGTGGAGGCGCCCATGCCGAAGGTCAACATGGTCGTCGTAATTTCAGCCAGCCTGTCGGCCGGATTCATGCCCGGGTGCACCAGCCAGACATCGCGCCAAATGTTGCCGAAGCCGTTCTGCATGTGTTCGGTCGTGTAGACCAGACGATCAAGGATCCAGTACCACAGCGAGATGTCCAACAGGCCGAAGCCGACCACGACCAGCCCCATCACCGCACCCGAGCGGAAGGCCACCTGCAGACCGCGGTTCAGGCTCTCGCTGGCGCCCTGAGCAGTGCGCGACGACGCATGCGTCGCGGTCTTCATGCCGAGGAAACCGCAAAGGCCGGAGAAAAAACCGCCGGTCAGAAAAGCCACCGGCACGAACGGATTCTGCACACCCAGCAAGGCCAGCGCGGCGAAGACCACCACGAGAATCGCAAAGACTATGCCGACGCGGCTGTACTGCTGGCGCAGGTAGGCCATCGCGCCTTCGCGCACATACCCCGCGATCTCCTCCATGCGCTCGTTGCCGACGGGGGCCTGTTTCATTTTTTTGTAAAAGTACACGGCCATAACCAACGCCAACAGCGAACCCACGGGCGCGATCCACCAGATGAGCGGCGTGCCACCGGACGCCGTCGCGGCTGTCGCGACACCGGATGCTGCTTGAGCATGAGCGAAACCGGCCAGACTCAGGCCGGCACCGAGCAAAAAAACTTTACGAACTAACATGTTGTTCTCCATCCTGTTCGCGTTTCTCCGACACCTCGCGCGCATCGCGCGCGCCGTTTCAGAGCGATTCCAATGTTCACGCCATCATCATTTCTCTTTTCTGGCGCTTTGTCAATTGTAACTCCCAATTGCAACGTAATCGGTTAGTGACAGGGGGTGCGAGTCGAGCGCGTGGTTTGTGCCCATTTCTGCACTTACAAGTCGGACGAAAATTTTGGAGTGCGGCGGCAAGCGGTATTCCGCGCGACGCCGCTTTTCAAGCATGAGTACGGCGGCAGGGCTGTGCGCAAAAGCGGTGCCGCGACCCGCGCACAGCGCGGCTCTTGTCACCGCACTCCAGATTTCGCGAGCAGACACTTGCCCAGTGCCACCGCGCCGCGCGCGGCGGCATAACGATCATGCCCCCAAACCGTATCCTCTTTTCACCAGAAACGCATTGTGGGGCAATATTCGAAGATGGCCGACCTGCTTCAACCTGAAGATTTCCTTGTCATTTTGATGTCGCGAGGGCGATACCGCGCACTTCTTTACCGTCCTCGCCGCGTCCCACAGCGCAATAGTAGTGATAGACCACGCCGTCGTGCTTGATCACCCACGGCTTGTGGGCGTGAATGCAGTCGAAAGGCTCCGAAGGCCGTATGAGCGGCTCGCCCTCCCACTTGGTCCAGTGCTTGAGGTCGTGGGAACAGGCGAACGTATCGAAAGCGCCGGACACGCCCGGCCGCCACCTGAACCCGAAATAGAACATCACCCACACGTCTCCGATACGCCGCACCATCGGATCGCCGGAAATACCGGGCTTCGACGGGTCACCATTGTCGATCACCGGACCGTCGCCCACGCGCCGCCAATGGAGCATGTCGTCTGAAACGGCCATGCCGATCGCCTCGCGCCGCACGCCGCGCTGATTGGCGTTGTAAAAATTCACGAACCGTCCGCCACAGGAACGCGTTGGATCTTCCACCGTGAAATGCTTGTAGATCGTCAGCGTCTCAAAAGCGCGGGCGTCCGGGTCACGCGGACTCAAGACGGGATTCCCCGGATAGCGCGTCCACTCCTTCACGGCGGAGGGATCGTCCGTCCAGGCGACGCCCGTCGAGAGCGGATCCGTCTCGTACCCGTGGAGTTCGCCGCCGAGGTACATCATCCAGTACCGGCCATCGAATGTGTTCAGCGTGTTCGGGCCGTCCCAACGGGGATCAAGGAGCGACGGCCATCCATCAGCCTGCGCCGAGTCCCAAGCACCCTCCGCGCCTCGCGACAAGACACATCCGAGCGGCTGCCACGCGATGAGGTCGGACGATTTCGCAAGGTGCGTTTCGTACCCCTTCCCGTCGAAGCGGATGTGCATCATGTACCAGGCGTCCCCGTGGCGGAACACCATCGGATTGTCGAGCATCTCGCCTTTTGCCGGACGGAGCACCATGCCCCGCTTGTTCGGCGTTTTGACCTCTTCGTAGATGGCGCGCATCTTTGCGTCCGAGACGGCTTGTTGCGACGCAACGTTAAACATCGAAACCCTCAACCGCGTGCTGCCGTAGGGGACAAGTTCGATCGGTCCTGTTTCTGCGGGAACCGTGACCGAAACGGGCATCGCCTCGGGCGTCCAGCGCCACGGCGACGGCATCGGGCGGCGTTTCAACTGGGCGGACGCGCGCACCGCCGCAGGGTCGAGCGTCCATTCGATCTGTTCGTCCGGCCTCACGGTGTTCTCGTCAGCACCTGGGATGTTCCGCGCAAAAAGAAGCGGTCCGGCCGCAATTGTGACAAAGGGCACGCCTTCGTCTTGCTTGTTGCGGTCGCGCCACGTTTCGACGACGGGCGTCATCGGGAACATGAGTTCCACAACATCATCCTTCCGCCAAGTGCGCGCAAGACGCGCAAACCCGTCCTTCGGCGTGGCGGCGACAACCTCCCCGTTCACCTTCACAACAGGCTTCTCGCACCACGCGGGGATGCGCACGTAAAGCGGAAACGCCGTCGGCTGCGCCGGTGCAACCTCAAGGCGTATTGTCTCACCGAACGGGTAGTCCGTGACGGTGCGGATGACCGTCTCGACGCCGCCCGCCTTCGCCGTCAGCGTGTTCGGCGCGTAGAGCGTCGCCGCGAGGCCGCTGTCCGACGTCGCCATCCAGAGATGCTGCACGAAGTCGGGAATATAGCGGGTGAGCGCCGCCGTGCAACAGAGCGGCCACTGCTTGACGAGGTAGAAGCGCGCCGAGACGGGACATGTGAAATCGCCGCGCTTTTCCACGACCGTTCGGTTGGGCGTCTGCACGTAGAGGTGTTTCTTGAAGTCCGCCGTCGTACACGCCGCGGCCGCATTGAAGAGCGCGCGCTCTACCCGGTCGCCGAAGGTGCCCTGCCCGAGGAGCGTGAGCATTTCGATGTTAAGGCGGATGTCCGCCGTGACCGTGCAGGTCTCCGTGCCGCGGTCCGGCCCCGTGTATCCCCACGACTCATCCGCCACCGGCACGCCGTAGGGTTGCAGGGCGTTTGCCCGCAGGTAGTCGCTCCACTTCAGAATGTTCGTGCGCCAGACGGGATTGCCCGTACGCCAGAACGACACGCGCAGCGCCGAAATCGCCGTCTCGCACGCCAGCACGCCGTGCTGCTTGCGCCAGTCGCGATTCTTCTGGGTGAAGGGACGCAACTCGATGTCGGCCTCTTCCGGCGGAAACACATAGCGCCAGAGCGGCGAATGCGCCGCGTCCGGTCCTTTCCGGCACCAGGCATCAAGTGCCGCGCCCACCTTCTCGTCGCGCCCCAGTTGATAAGTCTCCCACGCGGCAGAGGGGACAGGCTTGCCGTTGCCGTACTCAAAGAAACGCTCGTCGTTGAACGCCCAGTTGAGCGCTTGCAGCGCGCGCGGATCGCCCGAGGCGCGGTAGTACGCCGCCACCGCACGGCCAAGGATTCCCGCCGCCCAGCCGATCCATGCCTCGTTATGGGACACAACCTCCTTCATCTGTGCGGGATCGCGCCGGTCCATCCAGTGGATGAACGTGATCGCGTTCGGGTGCATCCGGTCGAGGAGCGTGTCGAGGCGCTTCTTCGCGTACGCCTTCAGCGCGGGATCATCCAACTGCCATGCGAGGCGTACGAGGCCGTCAAACCAGTATGCGCCGCCCTCGGCGCTCCATGAACCCTTCTCGGCATGGCCCCAACTCAAGAACTCTCCTCGGCGCATGCAGTTCGTCGTCCAAGCGATACGGAAATGCTCGTCCACATCGTCGAGATTTCCGATATATCCCTCCTTGGCGGTCACGCACCAATCGCGCAGCCATCCCGCCGGCTTCACAGCCCCGGGCGGTAGCGGCTCGAACGGGTCTGCGGCAACTCGAACGCCGCACAAACACATCACAACCAGCGCAAGGCACAACTTGGTTCGCATCTCTCGCACTCCTTTCGGTCAAAACGTCTGCATTCAGCACGCACCATACCACAAAATCCCGCGCTCGCGCGCTATCAAAGTTTTGCACTTGGACGCGCTTTCATGCTGTGATACGATTTTCCTATCGTAAAGAAAGCGGTGGTGGTTTTAACCAAGGAGACCGGTCATGAGAAAAATAGGCTTCGTGTGGGTTGTCGCGTTCTGTTCAGGTTTGTTCGCCGTGTGTGTGGGTGCACAGGAGATCATAAAGGCCAACAACTCCCTGCCTCTCAATGACCCTGCCTCTTGGACGGGCGGGGTTGTACCCGGCGACGGCAACATTGCCGTGTGGGACAGCACGGTCCTCGGCGCAAATACGGTCACGCTGGGCAGCGCGCTCACCTGGGACGGCCTCCGCCTCACCAATCCCGGCGGCACGGTCACGTTGCAGGGCGCGAACCGCTTGACGCTCGACGGCGGTGCAGCCACCGACCTCGACCTGTCACTCGCGACGCAGGATCTCGTGCTCGACCTGCCGGTAACATTGGGCAGTAGCCAAACGGCCAACATCGCGGCTGACCGCAGCGTAACGGTAAACGGCGCGGCGTCGATCGATAATCTGACGAAAAAAGGCGACGGCTCCTGCATCTGACCGGCACCACAATCTGCAACGACGGCCGCTATGAGGCGGGCTTGACCGTGTACGACGGCACCACCTCGCTGCCCGGCACCCACTCGCTGATGGGCGGTTCCGTGATCTTCCGCGGCGCTGTTACCATGATCCAGGGTTTAGGAGAGACGCTTGGTGTCTATAACGGCACGCTGGTGCTCGACGGGGTGGGCTTGACCATGAAGGACGCTCTCGGCCGCTTCTTCGTCGGGCGCACCCACGCGACCAGCGACGGCCTCCTGATCGTCTCCAACGGCACCCATACGATCCGCGGCAAGCAAAGCACCAACATGGCGAGCTTCATTGGCGTTTCCGGTGCCCGGCGCGGTCGTCTCTACGTGGAAAACGGCAGCCTCAGCGTGCCCTTCCTGCGGCTGGCAACCAACCAGAAAGGCTCGGATGAGATTGACGAGTTGATCATCAACGACGGTCTGCTCTCGGTCACCGGTGTCACCGACAGCAGCCCGGTGAATAAAGCCTT
>DAOTMQ010000001.1:15585-26689 GCA_035450385.1 Kiritimatiellia bacterium
ACGGTCTGCTCTCGGTCACCGGTGTCACCGACAGCAGCCCGGTGAATAAAGCCTTCAAGATGGGTACGCGCTTCGACGAGGCTACGGCCACCGCTGATCGCAGCGGCCTGATCGTAGTCAACGGCGGTCGCTTCGAAGTACCGAACGGTACCGCGCAGATCGCCACGGACGTAGCCTCCTCCACCGGCTCGCAACAGATTTTCCTCAACGGCGGCATCTGGGCCGTCAAGAAGCTCGCGTTCGGCTCATCGCCCAATGTCACGCGCACCCTCACCTTTGACGGCGGCACGCTCGAAGGCACCAATGTGATCACCGGCTCCGACCTGATCGAAGGCGCGGCCTACGTGACCGCCGCCGTGCGCGCCGGCGGTGCGCGACTCGCAAGCGCTCCCGGCAACGACTTCAGCGTCACCCTGAATCTGATCGAGGACCCGAGTAGCCCCGGCGGCGGTCTCGTGAAGCTTGGCGATGGCCGCCTCTCCCTCGGCGGCGTCAACACCTACACAGGTCCGACGATCGTCTCCAACGGCACGCTGGCACTCTCCGGCACGCTGGCCGTCACCAACCTCATCGTGGCACCCGGCGCAACCTTCTCGATGGCCGACGGCACGCTCTCCACCTTCGCGCCCCCCGCGTTGTGCTTCGGCGTGGGCGACGGCACGCCCGCCGTGCTCGAACTTGAGGTCGCGCCCGCCGGCAACGCCTGCGACACCCTGCATATCCCGAACGGTGCCTGGATTCAAAGCATGAGCATCGCACTCGTGCAGCAAGGCACGCGACATCGCATTCAGCGCGAAGGCGACTTCCCGATCTTCACCTATTCCGGCACCGCCCCCGCGCTCTCCGGACTGAGTTGGGCGAACCCCATCGCCGGTTTCACCTGCACCTTCGCCCTCGATAACGCTGCGCGCACCGTCACAGCGCAGGTGCGCATCGACCCGACAAGCAGCCCCTCCGTGTGGATCAATCCGACCCACGGCGACTGGACCACCGCCGCCAACTGGAACGTGATGCCCGCCTCCGCTACCGGTACTGCGGTGCTCTTCGACGCCGTGCCCTCCGCTGCCACCACCGTCACGCTCGACACCCCCTTCACGCTGGGCAGCGTCGCCTTTGTCAACCCGTACAGCTACACGCTCTCTGGTGCAGGCTCGCTGACATTCGACAACGCCAGTGCGGACGCCGCGCTGACCGTCGACCAGGGCGCGCACACTGTCAACCTACCGCTGACTTCCTCGGCGCCGCTGACCGTCACGCCCGCCGCTGGCACCACGCTCACGCTGGCTGCCCCCCTCTCTGGCAGCGGCAGTCTGAAAAAAGAGGGCGACGGCATACTCAAGGTGACCGCCGACAACAGCTATGCAGGTGGCACGCACCTCGCGCGCGGCGAGCTGTGGCTCTCCGCAGGCGCCTCGCTCGGCACGGGACCCATCACGCACGCACAGGCCAACGGCCGCCTGCGCAGCGTGGGTACCGGTCCCGTCGTGATCACCAACGACCTGTTGGTCGCCGCCAGCGGTGCCGCGTTGGTTGCCGATGCCTCGATGATCTTTTCGGGACGTCTCGACTGGGCCGACGGCCAACAAAATCTCCAGAAGTTCGGCTACGGAACGCTGATCTTCAAGGGGCAGGTCGAAGAGTCCGGCGGCCACAGGATCAACCTCCGCACCGCGAACTTCCGCGTGGCGGATGGTGCCCGCATCATGTTCAATAATGCGAACATCCGCGACACGATCTATCTCGCGGATGTCACCTCTGCCGGACGCACCTTCACGGTCGAGACCGGCGCGGTCGTGGTCGCCGGCGGCATCTACACCGGCGCGGGGCCATCGAACACCGTCCATGTGAACGGCGGCAGCCTGACCCTGACCGGTAGCGGCAACAGCGGCGAGACCGGTCTGATCCGCACCGTCATCGACGTGAACGGCACCGACCGCATCATCGTGGACGCCGGTGAACTGATCTTTTCCGACGATGGCTGGTTCAGTCTGGGCGTGCGCGGCGGCGGCGCGGAAGTCATCATCAACGACGGCACCGCCACCTTCGGTCGCCTCTCGCTGGGCGTACGCGGCGACACTTCCTTCAGATCGGGCGGCCACCCCACCTACGCGAATGTCTTCGTAAACGGCGGCGTCATGACGGTTGCCGGTGCCCTGAACTGGCTGGGCGACATCACCGCAGGCCGTACCAACCGCCTCTTCCTCAGCGGCGGTACGCTGCGCCTCCCCCCCACCTTCCAGTCGGCCGTTTCCCCGACAGCAGGCGGTAGCGTCTTCACCTTTGACGGCGGCACGCTGGAAGTACTGCCTCAAGCGAACTGGGGCACCAACTCGCTCGACGACTACCTGAACGGCCTGACCGAGCTCTTCATCGATCAAGGCGGCGGCGCGATCGATACCTGCGGCCATGACATCGTCATCAGACAGCAGGTACAGCGTGTCGACACCGCCACTGGCGGCCTCACCAAACGCGGCCTCGGCTCCCTGACCCTCGCCGGTCCGTGCGACATCGGCGGGACCGCCACCGTCGAGTCCGGTGCCCTGCGCTTCACCGCGCCGGTTACGGTCGGTGGTCTGTCGCTTTCCGCCAACACCGCACTCAGCCTGCGCAACAACACATACGACACGCTGACGCCCGCCACCGCCCTCTTTGCGGACGGCGCGCGCCTCGATCTCGACGTCTCCGCCGATACGACGGACTGCGACCAGATCGCGCTGCCGTCAGGCACCACGCTCGGCGATCTCGTGATCGGCCTCTACGTACTCGGCAGCGACACAACGGCCGCACGCGCCGTAACTTATCCGCTCTTCACCTATACCGGCACGCCGCCGGACATCTCCGGCCTCACGCTCGCGCCCGAGTGCTTCGGCGTCACCTGTACCTTTGTAGTCAACACCGGCGCGCAGACCATCGACGCGCAACTCGCGTATACCAACACGCAAGTCTCTTGGGCGAACGCCGGCGGCGGTGACTGGAGCCTCGCCGACAACTGGACGCCGATGGCCCCGGCTGTTGCGGGTGCCGTCACGCGCTTCGGTTCGGCGCTGACCGCCGATGCCACCGTGAACATCGATAGCCCGGTCTCGGTCGCAGGCATGCTCTTTGACCATACCCACCGCTACACGCTTGACGGCGCGACGGCCACCTTCGCATCCGCCACCGGCGATGCCGCTGCCACCGTCGCGCGCGGTGCGCACACGCTGGCCGGACCGCTCGTGCTGAACGCTGACACACGCGCATCGATCGCGCCGGATGCCGTCCTGACGGTCGCCAACCACGTCTCGGGCAGTGGCAGCCTGACCGTCGACGGCGGCGGCCTGTTGGCTCTCGATGGGACCAACACCACACCACTGACCGTGCGCGGCGCTGCGACCGTTCAAGTGCCGACCGTCGCTTCGCTCGGCGCGGCTGACATGACGCTGGATGGTGGCGGTCTGCGGGTCTCCGTCTCTGATACCCTGAGCGGCACGGTGCTCCTCGGCACGGCAGGCGGCGCCTTCAGCGCCGGAACCGGACAGACGCTGAACCTCGACGCCACCGTGAGTGGCAGCGGCAGCCTGACCAAGAGTGGCCCCGGCACTGTCACGCTCGGCACCGCAGCGTGCGGTTACACGGGTACGACCGTCGTGGATGGCGGCACCCTGAGCCTCGACGCATTGCCTTCTGGCGCGTGGATACTCAATCGCGGTACGCTCGCCTATACCGGCGCGGCGGCCTCGTTCGCGCAGCCGGTCACGATCGACTCCGGCACCAGAGCCGTAATCCTGCGTGCCGAGAGCGACCTCACCCTCAGCGGTGGCGTCACGACGCAGTCGGGCGCGCTGCTCAAAACCGGTGCTGGCATCCTGACACTCGTCGGTCCGACCTCCAACACGCTCGGTCTCGGGAGTGCCGCCAACCTGAACGGCATCGCGGCGGCGGGCGTGGACGGCGACGGCCCCACAGTCGGCTTCGGCGCCTTCAACGTCGCACAAGGATGCGTCAAGTTAGGCGACACCGATCAGCGCACCGTCATTGGCGGACCGCTCTTCGTGGGGTTGGCAACCACCGCCAACGCGAACAGCGAAACCGCAGGCGAGTTGGTGGTGACCGCCGGAGAGGTCGTCTGCACCGAATGGACCCACATCGGCCGCAACAACGGCTCCACCGTGACCGCGCCGGACGGCCTGACTTCGCGTCTGCTGATTCAGGGCGGCGACTTTGTGACGCGCAATCTCGCACTCGGCACAACCGCAGAGTTCGACGGATACACAGGACGCCCGGTTCTTGAGATTCAGGACGGTACCTGCACGATAGAAAACGTCCTCTTCGTGGGCGAAGGTGCAGGCGGCGTCTCGACCATCTGGGTCAACGGCGGCATCCTACGCAATCAGGTGCTGTTCTCCGAAACCTCCTGCCGCCTCGGCAACAGCGGCGGCGAAGGCATCCTGCGCGTGACCGGCGGACGCGCCGAGTTCAGAAAGGACGTCATCTTGGCCATGAACGCCGGTTGCACGGGCACCGTCGAACTGGCGGGTGGCGTGCTCTCCTGCTACAACCTGTATGCGTGGACTTCGCCCGCCACCGGCTACGCCCGCGTGCTCTTCAACGGCGGTGTGTTCCAGCCGACCGGCCCGATCATGAGTGACAACTTCGATGAGATAAAGATCGGCGCGGCACCCGCCATCTTCGATACCTCGTTCGCCGAAAATGAACGCTTCTCGCTGGAGGCCGTATTGACCGGTGCCGACACGAGCGACGGCGGCTTGGTCAAGATCGGAACCGGTACACTCTCGGTAAGGTCGGCGCAAGCATATGCTGGACCGACCGTCGTTTCGTCCGGCGTGCTCCGCGTAGAGAGCAACCTGCCCGCAGCCTCGGCACTGACGGTTGTGCCGGGGGCGACGCTGCAGCTCAACCAGTCGCAAGCCCAGAACCTCACAGTCAGCGCGCTGACACTCGGCGACGCACTCGACACGACACCCGCAGAGTTGGTGTTCGGCGTCAACGTATCCGCCGGCGTCAACGACCAGATCACGGTCACCGGCGACGTGGTGGCGCACCACGCCGTCTTCCACCTCTTCTGGCAGAGTAGCACGGTAGACAACATCGTGCCCAACGGCCGCTATGCGCTGCTGCGCTGGAGCGGCAACGGCCCCACCACCACCGACGCCTTCGGTGTGGCCAATCCCCAGCCGGGCAAAGCCTACGTCTTTTCGATCAACAACAACACGCTCTGGCTGGAGGTCGGCGGTGCCACCAGCGGCGCACATGTCTGGACCGCATCGGGCGGCGGTACGTGGAGCGACGCCAGCAAGTGGGCACTCGCGCCCGGTGCCGGCGCATCCGGCGCAGCGGTGCGCTTCGATGAATCGCTTGCAGCCGATGCCTCGGTACTGCTGGACCAGAGCGCGACAGTGGGCCAGCTCTTCTTCAATAGCACCAACGCCTACACGCTCGCTGGCGACGGTATGAACGCGCTGACGCTGGAAAACGGCGGCGCAACGCCCGGCGCGATTCAAGTCGAACAGGGTCGCCACACGCTCTCCACGCCGATCGCACTGCTCAGCGAGATCGACATCAAGCCGATCAGCGGAACAGCGCTCAGTCTGAATGCACCGATAGGCGGAGTCGGTAGCCTCGTCAAACGCAACGCGGGTGACCTGATCCTCGGCGCGGTCAATAGCTTCACTGGCGGCGTCCGTTTGACGAGCGGCACGCTAACGCTGACCAATGGTGCGAATGTCGGCACCGGACCGCTGGGTCTCGAATATGACTACGCCCCATTGTATGTCACGGGCACCGGTATCAGCGAGTTGAACGGTCCGCTCGCGGTGCGCACCGCACAACCGATAGTGGAGGTCGCCCCGCAGGCTAGCGCGGTGCTGGCGGACGGCTTGACCTATGAGCATCCCGGCTTCGCGACTCTGATCAAGCGGGGCGCGGGCGAGCTGGTGCTGGCCGGCGTGACGGATGCGGCGACAGACAATGCTAACCTTAGCGTAGAAGAGGGCCAGGTGCGTTTCGCCGCAGGCTCTGTCAGCCGCATCGGCAACGTGAACCGCGAAACTGTCCGCATGAACGCGAACAACAATCGTGCGCGTACGCTGGTCGTCGATGCCGGTGCACAGACCACGCTCTCCGGTCTCTACATGGCTTACGGTCCCAACACGGTGGTGGTGGATGGCCAGCTCGCTTTCAGTGGAAACTATGACGCGGTCTGCCTGAGCATCCAAGGCAATACCGTAGAGGATCGCTTCACCGTGCGCACAGGCGGCGTGCTCTCCTGCCTGCCCGGCACGTGGTTCAATATCGGTGTGCGCGGACCGGCGGTATTGAACATTGAAGGCGGCATGGCGCAGCTCGGTTGCGTCGGTTTTGGCTACCGGCAACTGGCCGAACCTTACGGCGGCCGTTACGGCCGCGTGTTTATCTCCAACGGCGGCACGCTGGATGTAACCGGACTCTGGAACTGGATGGGCGATGTCAACAACATCAGCCGCGTCAACAACGTGATCGTCGGTGACGGCTCGCCGGCCGGCGCGACCTTGCGCCTGCCGCCCACGACCCAGACAGATGCGGCAGGCTGGTCCGCGCTGGCGCTGAACGGCGGCACGCTGGTGACCACCGGGCAAGGAGCGATAACGCCGATCGACGGCAACTACCTCTATGGCCTGAAGCAGCTCTATGTCGGTCCGGCAGGCGGCACCTTTGACACCGCCGGACAGGCGATCACAATCGCATTGCCGGTCTGTAGCGATGCGGCGGGCGGCGCATTCACCAAGACCGGCGCCGGCGCGCTCACGCTGACGGAGCCGCTGCGCTGGGACGGTCTGGTCGACGTTCGGGGCGGGACGCTGAACGCGGTGCTCGATAGCGCGTCGGTGTGTCCGACCGAGGTCCCCGGCCTGCTGGCGCGCTACAGCATGGAGAGCGGCAGCGTGTACGACAGCTCGGGCAACGGTCGCCACGCCGTGCAGCGCGGCGCGCTGGACTACGTGTCCGGTACCAACGGCCTGACGGGAGCGCATTTCGTGACCGGCAACTCATCGGTCTGCACGCCGCTTGATGCCGAATACCGCGGGCTCTCCTCATTCACGGTCGCTATGTGGCTGTGGGTCAACAATGTCACGTCGGATTCGAGCACAAGCACAACATTCTTCACCACGCGCGCGGCCAATTACACAAACGGTCCATACGAACTCATGCTGCGCATGCATAAGGACAAAGTGCGCATGATGTCCACGGGTACCAGCAGCGGCAGCCCCTCGGTCTGGTCATCGTTTTATACCTCAACGACGGTTCCGGGGCCCAACCAATGGTTCCATGTGGCGTATGTGGTCACACCGGACGGTGTAACAGCCTACATCAATGGTCAGCCCGCCGGTGGATCAACGGCAACCGCCATGAAAAACACACTGCTCACGCCGCCGAACCGGCCCCTCGGCGATTTCGGCTTCGGTTTTGGCCACTACCATATGGCCACGCCGGAGACCGGGCAGTTCAAAGGCCGCATCGACGACGTGCGCATTTACGGGCGTGCGCTGTCGCAGGCCGAACTCCAGCAGGTGATCGACACCGCGAGCGAGTTGCCCGACCTGCGCGTGGACGGCGGCGCGACATTCGCGGCGCAAGGCGAGACGAGCACCGTGGGCACGCTCTCCGGCGAAGGGTACGTGAGCGGCGCACTGACAGTGCGCGACCGGGTGTCGCCCGGCGACGCCGACACTCCGGCTGGCGCGACCCTGATGGCCGAGAAGTTGACGTTCGCGCCGGACGCGGCCTACGCTTGGACATGGTCGCCCACCGCTTATGACATGCTGCTGGCCGGCGACCTTACGTTCGAAGGCACCGGCACGGTGGACTTGGGCAGAGCCGAAGGCGACCTGATCAACGGTTCGTTCCGCGCGGTGCTGATGACCTACGACACGGTCAGTGGTGCGGATCATCTCTCCGACTGGACGCTTGTGAACGCGGGCGGCAAGGGTTACAATGCCACGATCAAAGCCGAGAATGGCGAAGTGGTGCTGGAATATGAATCGACGCGCGGCACCCTGATTAAGCTGAGGTAGCGTCCGGTAGGAGGAGAAGGCGAAACGTATGGCGAATCGCTCTAGCTGGTGCAACGGGCTCGCGCTCATTGCGCTGTGCCTCTGTGTAGCGGCTCGCGCGGATGCGGGCGCGCTGGAAGCGTATGTGCGTCAAACGGACTCCTCCTTCGCGTGGCGGTCGCGCGGCACACAGATGTTTGATGTGCCCGGGATCGAGGTCACCACGCTGGAGTTGGTCTCGCAAACATGGCGCGGCGGCCGCTGGACGCACACGCTCTACATCGCGCGTCCCGGCACAGTGCGCCACCCTGCGACCGTCTTCCTCGATATCACGCATGGCGCAAGCCACAAGCATCTGCCTGCGGTCAAGCGTCTGGCCGAAACCGGCAGTACGTTGGTCGCGGTGCTCACCGACGTACCGAACCAGCCGCTGTATGGCAACCGGTACGAGGACGACCTGATCGCCTACACCTTCGATCAGTATCTGCGCGGCGGTGACGACTCTTGGCCGTTGCTGCTGCCGATGACCAAAAGCGCCGTGCGCGCCATGGACGCCATTCAGGCCTGGGCGCGTGCCACGCACGGACAGCAGGTCGAGCGCTTCGTGGTGTCCGGTGCCTCCAAGCGCGGCTGGACCGCCTGGCTCACCGGCGCGGTGGACCCGCGTGTCTGTGCCATCGTGCCGACGGTGATCGACATGCTCAATCTGAAAGCGCAGACCCAGTGGTCACAGCGCGTGTACGGTCGCCAGAGCGAGAAGATCAGCGCCTACACCAATATCGGTCTGATAGAATGGTTGGACCGGCCGGAGGGCGCCCGCCTGCAGGAGATTGTGGACCCCTTCAGTTATCGCGCCGCACTCACCATGCCCAAACTGTTGCTGCTCGGAACAAACGATCCCTTCTGGACTGTGGATTCCCTGCGCCATTACTGGGACGATCTGCCGGGGCCGAAAACAGTCTACCAAGCCCCGAACGCCGGTCACGGCGCGGGTAACACTGAAGGCGCCGCGCGTGCCCGCGCCGCCTTTCTGCAGATGATCGCGCAGGGCAAGACGCCGCCGCAGATGAGTTGGCGCCGGCAGAACGGCGCAACGGACACGCTGCATGTCGAGGCCGACCGCCGAGCACGCGACGCGCGGCTCTGGCGAGCGCACGCGCCGACCCGTGATTTCCGCAAGGCCGTCTGGAAGAGTACGCCGCTCGCGCTTGATGCGCAGGGGCTGCGCGCAACCGTTCCCCTGACTGCTGCGACAAAAGGCTTCACCGCCTATATGGCCGAGTTCTCTTTTTCTGAAGGCGGATGTGACTTCCAACTCTCCACGCAAGTCTACGTGTCGCCCGATCTACCACCACCGCCCAAGGATCAAACACCATGAAAAAAATACTCACCGCCCTCTTCGGCCTGTGCGCTATGCTTACCGCCGCGCAGACCGCGACGCTCACGACCGACGCAATCCGTGTGCGTGATCCCTTTATCTTCGCCGACGCATCCAGCAAGACCTACTACCTCTATGCGCAGGCGGGGAACCGTGCCGGTAGTGGATATCGCGGTGTCGAGGTCTACACAAGCAAGGACCTCAAAACTTGGCAGGCCCCCCGCCCCGTGCTCACCCTGCCCGAAGATAGCGGCGTCGCCATGGTCTGGGCACCGGAGATGCACGTCTACAAAGGCGCGTACTACCTCTTCGTGACGCTGACCTTCCGCGACATGTTGCCCATCGCCAAACCGGCAGACACCCCGAACTGGCCGCCCATGCACCGGCGCGGCACTTGGATTTACCGCGCCGATTCGCCGGCCGGTCCCTTCAAGCCGCTGAAGAACAGCTCGCACACACCCGCCGATTGGATGGCGTTGGACGGCACCCTGTACGTCGAGAATGGCAGGCCCTACATGATCTTCTGTCACGAGTGGGTGCAACTCATCGACGGCGCGATGGCGCTGGTTGAACTTACGCCCGATCTGAGCGACACGCGGGGCGAATCGGTCCGCCTCTTCAGCGCGTCAGTCGCGCCGGGCGCAAAGCGCGGCGAAAAAGAGAGCAAGGTCACTGACGGACCTTTCCTTTACAAGAGCCCCAAAAGCGGCGCGCTCTTCATGATCTGGTCGACCTTCATCCCAGGCAAAGGATATTGCGTGCTGCTGGCCCGCTCCACGTCCGGGCGCGTCGCCGGCCCTTGGACCGGCCACACGCCGATCTACACCACGAACGGAGGGCACGGCATGATCTTCAAGACCTTTGATGGCCGGCTGCAACTGGCCCTGCACCAACCCAACACAAGCCCGCAAGAACGCATGCACCTTTTCAGCTTAGTCGACGACGGCACCGCGCTACGGCTAGAGGGCAAATAACGCCGTACGAACCGACGACAAGCACAACAAACAGTCATGGAAATCTCACTGCCAGAGACCTGTTCCGCCGAAGCGGTGGCCGAGTTGTGGCGCTCAGCGCTACCGGTGGTCGCGCGGCTGGGTGAGGGCGATAAGCTGGCATTGGATGCCGGGGCGGTCGTGACCTGCGACGGCGCGGGCGAGGCGCTGATCGTCGAACTGTACCGTCGGTCGGCGCGCCAAGGCTTCGCCATCGCGTGTCGCGACGGGCGCGGGGTGGTGGCGCGCACGCTGGAGTTTTTCGCAGTCGAGCGTTTCGCCGAAGATTCGGCCGCGGCCAATCCGGTACGCAAAACGTCGACCGCCGTACAACTCGGCGAGGCCGTGGTGCATATCTGGCAGGTCGTCTGCGAACAGATGGCCTTTCTGGGCGAGGCGGCGACTGCGTTCGCCACCCTGCTCTTCCGTCCGGGGCGGTTGCGGCTACGCGACACCCTGCTGCACTTCGAGCGGGCCGGGATCGACGCGCTGCCCATCACCTTGCTGATCGGCTTCCTGTTCGGTCTGATCGTGGCGTTCATGGCGGCCGCCTCGATGAGCCGGTTCGGCGTCGAGGTCTATGTGGCGGATCTGCTGACTATCGGCCTGTTCCGCGAACTGGGAGCACTGATCACCGCGATCATTCTGGCGGGACGTTCAGGCTCTGCCTTCGCAGCCGAGATCGGCACCATGAAAGTCAACGA
>DAOTMQ010000001.1:26789-37556 GCA_035450385.1 Kiritimatiellia bacterium
GTGGGGTGTTCGCAAGGCCTGCATACCGGACGCACGGCCGACGCCGTGGGACGCGCCGCCACCGCTGCGGTCGTCGGCAGCCTGACCTTGATTACGGTATTTGACGGCATTTTTGCCGTCCTGTTTTACGTGCTAGGAATCTAACGCGCATGAAGGATGCAGTCATCACAGTCAAGGATGTGGACGCCGGGTACACAAGCCCGGTGGTCCGCGAGATTTCGTTCGACGTATACGCCGGCGAAATCTTTGTTATCCTGGGCGGTTCCGGCTGCGGCAAGAGCACGCTGCTCAAGCACATGATCGGTCTCAACCCGCCGCTGGCCGGCGAGATCCGGCTGATGGGCGACCGCCTCTTCGGCGTCTCGCAAGAGGAACGGCTGCGCGCGTTGCGGCACTTCGGCGTGACCTATCAGAGCGGGGCGCTCTTCGGCTCGATGACGCTACTGGAGAATGTCTGCCTGCCGCTGGAGTCGTTCACCGACCTGCCGCGCGAGGCACGGTGTCTGGTAGCGGAGATGAAACTGGAACTGGTCGGCCTGAAAGAGTATGCTTGTTATTTCCCGTCGGACATCAGCGGCGGCATGAAAAAGCGCGCGGCGATCGCGCGCGCCATGGCGCTGGATCCCCGCATCCTCTTTCTTGATGAACCCTCGGCCGGACTTGATCCGGTAACCTCGGCCGGACTCGACCGCCTGATCCTGCACCTGCGTGATACGCAGGGCGTGACGGTCGTGATGGTAACGCACGAACTGGCCAGCATCTTTGCCGTCGCCGACCGCTGCGTCATGCTGGACAAGCAGGAGCAACGGCTGATTGCCACCGGCTCACCTGCCGAACTACGCGAGCATAGCGAGCACCCAGCCGTACGCGCTTTTTTCAACCGCGAAGGATAAGCAACCGTCATGAATGAGAACAAGGCAAACTTTGCAAAAATCGGCTTCTTCGTCCTAGCCGGCGCAGCCCTGATCGTATTGGCGATCGGGATTGCCGGCGCACGCACCTTCAACAAAAAGGTAGTCGAAGCCGAAACCTACTTCGCCGAGTCTGTAACCGGTCTGGACTTGGGCTCGCCCGTCAAATATCGTGGCGTGCCGGTCGGCGAGGTCAAGCGCATCGGATTCGTCTACAGCGAATACGGCAAGCGTAAAAATGACCCGCTGACCCAAGCCGGGGCACACCAAGTTCTCGTGGTGATGGCGCTGGATCCGGAGCGTTTCGGTCTGCTCGACGATCAGGCGGCAGACAAGGAACTGCGCACGCTGGTGCAGCAGGGCCTGCGCGTCAAGATCGCCTCTTCGGGCGTGACCGGGCTTTCGTTCCTCGAACTGGACTACTTCGCACAGCCCAGCGATGTCGCAAAGGATTATCCGTTGACGTGGCAACCCGCGAACCCCTTTATTCCATCCACGCCAAGCACCATGAGCAACCTCAAAAGGGCGGTTGACGATGTCTTCGTCAAGCTGAGCGCCATCGACCTGCGGGCGTTGGGCGACGAGATGCTCATCACGCTCTACCTGCTGCAAAACACCCTCAACAAAACGGATATCCCGGCGTTGAGCGCCGAGGCAACCAAGTTGCTGGGCGAACTACGCGAGACCAACCGCTCGGTCAAGAAGCTGCTCGACGCGCCCGCACTCGCGACACTCCCGGCCGATCTCGGCGCGACATTAGAGAGCGCGCGCCGCATCACCACCGGGATCGAGACGAACATCTTACCGTTGGCCACTAACCTGCGCCAGATCGCCGGCCGCGCCGACGGTCTACTTGGAAACGCCAACGACCTGATCGACAACGCGGACAGTCTGGTCGACAATGCGGATCGCTTCATCGGCAACGCCGACCGTCTGCTCACCACCAACAGCGCGGTAGTCGGTGAGATGGTCGGCGCCCTCAACCAGACCGCCCAGACACTGAACCGCACCACGCTCGCGCAACAAGGCGCGCTGGGCGAACTGATTCAGAGCCTGCGCACGGCCGCCGCAGACCTAGAGCGTCTGGTAGGCGAGATGCGCGCAAACCCCTCTGCCCTGCTGTTCGGCCAGCCGCCACTGCCATTGCCGGAGACACAGCCAGATGAGTAAAAGTCGAACGTTGAAAGTGGCATGGGCGTCCCGCCCATGGAACACCTTTCGTGGCATGGGCGTCCCGCCCATGGAACACCTTTCGTGGCATGGGCGTCTCGCCCATGGAACACCTTTCGTGGCATGGGCGTCTCGCCCATGAGACACACGGGCAAGATGCCCGTGCCACAACTTGACAAAGAGCGTTGAACGTTGAAAGTTACCAGGAGGAGTTTTGACATGATCCTAAGAGTTACCGCAGTCCTGCTTGCGTCGAGCCTGCTGCTAGCGGGGTGCCTGAGCGGGAGTCGCCAGGCACAGCGCGAGGCGCTGACGCAGAAGCGTACCTTCGTGCCGCTGGCGGGTCCTGCCAAGCCGCTTTCGCCCGCGCACCGCGCGGCCGCCGTCAAGGTGCGCGCCTTCCGCGCCCAGCCGCCGTTCGATGCGCGCCACTTCATCGTACGGCGTCCCGGCGGTGAATTCGCCGCCGACTACTACAACGGCTGGCTGGCCGCGCCGCACGAACTGATCCGCGTGCAGGCCACGCGCTACATCGAAGCTTCCGGGGTGTTTGAGGCGGTCTACGACAGCGCCAGCGGCACGGTCGCGCCGCTGGGGTTGGAGGGACTGGTCACCGAACTCTACCTCGACCACACCGGCGACGAACCCGCCGCAGTAGTAACCCTGCGCCTGCTGGTGCTCGATGAGCGCGCCCCTTCCTTCACGGTACTGGCGACACACGAGGCGCAGGCACGCGTCGCCTACACCCCTGGCACGCCATCCGCCGCTTCCGAAGCCTTCGGCCAAGCCCTGACCCAAGTGCTTGAGAAATTGACCACAGACCTGTCGACCAGCAAGTTAAGCGTCGCTGAGCGTTGACCACCGCAAGGATGGCGGCGCGGCTAGAAACACGAAATGTCTAATGTCAAACTACGACCCCAAGAACCCTTGGACTGCCGCAGGAAGCTCGGCAAACCGCATGTGGTTCGGGCGGATGGGCGAATTCATCATGTTCGACAGTGACCTTGCGCAACAGGATCAGGATCTCCTGCTCTCCTACCTGCGGAAGAAGTGGCTGAATAAGGGTGACGGCAACACAACGCCGCCCGCTTGCCTGGCCGGCGTGACGCCGTCGGCCCCCGCCTTGACCGCAGCCGCACTTTCAGTGAAGGGCGGCGCAATGCTGGAGCACGCCGCCCCGACGCAAACACTCGGCGCGCTTGATCTGGAGGATGGCGCGACGCTCGCGCAGAAACCGGGGGCGGCGTCCCCACTGTTCACTGTGCTTGGTGCAGCGACGTTATCCGGCGCATTAACGCTGGACGTCGATCCTGAACCGACCGAATCGATGCGGCTCTTCACCTACGAGACGTTGCTAGATTCGTCATCCTGGACAATTACCGGCGGGAACTCAGGGGTTCTGTCAGTCGGCAGCCGCCCTGAAACAAGCGCCTACTGGCTCAAGGTCACTTCTGGTACCATGGTCATCGTCCGTTAAACAAGAGGAAGCTTTTTGTGAACACCTGTATTTCTGAAAGAACCGTCGCACTGCTGCTCGCAACCTGTTGTATGTCGAGTTTCGTATCCGCATCTCCGAGTGGCGATCGCCCCGACGAACGGCACGCTTGGGCCGTGCATGATGCACATCGCCCGAACCCCCCGAAGATCACCGCCGAGGAGGGCCGCCCGCCCTCTGATGCGATCGTCCTTTTCGACGGCACGGCCGAATCGGTGGCCAAACATTGGCGCGATGCGTCGGGCGGCCCCTCGAAGTGGACAGTCAAGGATGGACTCTTCATCTGTACCCCTCGTTCCGGTGGCGCTTTCACACGGGAGGAGTTTGGGGCCTGTCAGTTGCATCTCGAATGGCTGTCGCCTGTGGGAGATCCCGGGCTCGGGAACTCCGGTGCGATCCTCATGAGCTGTTACGAAGTTCAGATACTGAATTCCGACTTCACCGACCTCACGTACAAAGACCGCCGCCGTGCGAACTACGCGGATGGCCAAGCGGGCGCGATTTACGGTCAAAGTCCCCCGCTCGTCAATCCCGCCCGCCCTACCGGTGTGTGGCAGACATACGACATCATTTTCCATCCGCCGCTGTGGGACGGCGACCAATTAATCGATCCGGGCAGCATAACCGTATTTTTTAACGGCGTGCTCGTACAGGACGCCTGGCCGCTTGAAGGACGTTGCCACTGGCAACTTCGCACGAAGCATGAAAAAGCACCGCCGACAGGACCGCTCCGCTTGCAGGATCACGGCAACCCCGTGCCGTTCCGCAACATCTGGATCCGGCGCATCCCCTCGCGGTTCGCGAATACGGTCCATGGCGGTCCGGGCGTAAAACTGGATGACGTGGCCGCTAAACGGGCCGAACTCGCAGCGCACACGCTCGCATTGGCAGAGGAAGCGACCGAACTGACCGAAAAGGTAATCTGCCTCTACGAGTCGCTAGGCTATCGTTCCGATCCCGCTGTAAAAGCGAAAGCAGAGGATGCCGCCGCACGTTACGCCGCTTCGCTGGACGCTCGCGACAGCGCTGCCTGCCGAAAAATCCAGGCTGAGTTAAGAGGCATGAAGCTTTTTGTAGACATGTTAATCCGCAACGGTCTGACCGAACGGGAGTCCCCACTTGCGAAGGCGGTTGCCCGGGCATTGGACGAAGCAAAAAAACAGTGAGGCCCTTGCAAGACCCCTCGTGGCATGGGCGTCCCGCCCATGGAACACGGGCAAGATGCCCGTGCCACACTCCGCAAGCAAGGGGTTTTGCAAGAGCCTCCAATAAGAGGGAGAACCATCACATGAAACTGAAGAGACGTAACTTTATCGGACTTGCCCTGTCTTCGGGTGCTGCCATCGGCTTCCCGGCCATTGTTTCAGCCCGATCCCCCAACAGCCGCCTCGTCCATGCGTGTATCGGTACAAACGGCATGGCTGGCGCGGACATGCGGACGTTCAACTCATTCAAGGACATTTTAGAGATCGGCGCGATCTGCGACGTAGACTCGCGCTCCCTTGAAGCGGCCAAGCAAGTCGTCCCGAATGCGCGCGTCTACCGCGACTGGCGCGAGCTACTGGAAAAGGAGGGCGACCGGATCGACAGCGTGAATGTCTCAACGCCCGACCACACACACACGATCATCGCGGCCAACGCGTTGGCGCGCGGCAAGCACGTCTACGTCCAAAAGCCGCTCTGCAAGAAACTGGACGAGTGCCGCCTGCTGCGGCGTCTCGCCGCCGAAAAAGGCGTCGTGACTCAGTTGGGCACGCAGTTTGCCGCCCACCTCGGTGACCGACAGACCGTGGAGTTTTTGAAGGCCGGCATCATCGGCCCTGTCAAACGTGTGTGCCTGTATTCCACGCGCAACGGTGTCTCGCGCCGCGAACGCGTCTTGAAACCTGCGGCGGCGGTTCCCGACACACTCGATTGGGAGGGGTGGATCGGCCCCGCGCCGATGCGCGACTATGCCCCCGGTTACCATCCCACGCTCTGGCGTATGTGGCGTGACTTCGGCTCGGGCTGGATCGGCGACCTTTGCATTCATGTGATCAGCGCGCCGTGGATCGGCATGGAACTCGGCCAGACAGCGCCGCTCGCCGTGCAGGCCAAGGTGAATCCTGAGTTCCATTCGGACCCCGTTTACCGGCAAGCTTGGCCGCGTTACTCGCACATAACATGGGAGTTCCCCGGCGTTGCGGCCTCGGGTGGTAAACCATTCATCATGGAATGGTTTTCCGGCATCGCGGAGGATAAGACCGTGACGCCCGAGTTTTTGCCGCCGGCCGCTTATGATGAACTTTTCGCAAAGACGCCTCTCAAGACGCGTTCCCCCGAAGGCCGTGTTATCGAGGGCGAAAATGGTTGGATCCTCGCACCCCACAGCGACTCGGCAACGATGGTGCTGTTACGTGGCGGCACAGTGTTCCGGATACCGAAGCTCGACAGAGTCCCCTCTCACCACCACGAATTTGTCAATAAATGCCGTGAAGGCGGCAAGACACGCAGCGACTTCTCGTGGACAACCTGGATGATGGAGACCGTTGTCATGGGCGGCGTCTGTGAACAACTGCCCGATCGACGCTTCACCTGGAATGTAGCCAAAGCCTGCTTCGATAATGCGCCGGACGCCAACGCGCTTCTGAAGAGCAATTACCGCTCAGGCTGGGAGCTTGAAGGGCTCTGAGAGTTATTCGCTTTCCCTTGCAGCCACTTCACGGCTGGCGGAAAGCCTTGCTGTGCTGATTTTTCGATCCATGTTGCGGCGGCTGCGGCATCTGCGGCTGTGCCTTGACCGGACGCCAGCATCAGGCCTAGCCTGAACTGCGCCCCCGCATGCCCTTGATCGGCGGCCTTGCGGAACCAAGCCTGCGCCTCGGCGAAACTTTGCTCGACGCCGATGCCCTTGTAGTAGGCCGCACCGAGATTACTCTGGCCGTCATCGCAGCCGCGCTCCGCCGACTTGCGGAACCAAGCGACGGCCTGCGCGTCGTCACGCGGCATGGCCTCGCCGCGACTCGCCATCACGCCGAGATTGGACATCGCCAGTGCGTTGTCCTGCGCTGCGGCGCGCTCGAACCAGATGCGCGCCTCGTCGAATGACTGCGCGACGCCCCGGCCACGGTAGCGCGCAATCCCGAGCTGCGTCTGCGCGGTCGCATGGCCCTGCTCGGCCGCTTTGCTGTACCAACGCACGCTCTCCGTATCATTCTGCGCCACCACGTAGCCCTTTTGATACATGAGGCCCAATGCCACCTGTGCCGTTTCGTCGCCCTGATCTGCTGCACGCTTCAGCCACACCACGCCCGCCTCCGGATCGCGCACGCTGCTGCTTTGCGAGAGCAGTAACGCACCCAGACTCGCCTGCGATGACGCATGCCCCTGCCGGGCGGCCTTGGTCAGCCACTGCACAGCCTGACGTTCATCGATCGATACGTCACCGGGCATGCCCTTCATGTACAGGAGTCCAAGCGCTGCCTGCGCTTTTAGATACCCGTTCTCACCGGACTTCCGCAACCATGCCAAGCCTTCGCCCACGTTGCGCGGCAATCCTTCGCCGTACAAAAGCGAGAACCCCAGCGTATACTGCGCCGCCGCATCGCCAGCTTCCGCGTCCGCTTTCAGTGCGTCGTCCGCCGTCGCCTCGGCGCGTCGCGACCAAGGCGGCCAGCCCCACGACCATCTCCCGGCTTCCGATGTCCGCAGATGCGTACAGCCGCACAGGCTTACCAGCAAAGTGATCCACAGCGCCCGACGTACATGACGGAGCGTACACGTAGACAGGGCGACAACACCCACGAAAGTGGAATTTGTTCTCGGGACAAAACACATGAATGTCTGTCACTTTACACCAAAACGGGCATTGCCGCAATAGCCATGCAATTCGGTTTCGCAACTGAATCGCGCCAAGGAAAATTTAGGATTTAAGGCACTAAGGGACAGGTCATTTGAAACGCTCTTTAAGGCAACACCGGCGACTCAACCCGCAGCTCTGGAAAAACCGACCTGAAGTGTCGTGCATTCCGCGTCAGCAAGCCGCCCACACGCACTGCAAAGGCACCGATCAGGATATCCGCGACGGGACGCTTGCTGACCTTTTCCGCACGCTTGAGATGGATTTGTTTCGCCCATGCTTTCGCGGCCCTTTCAGTGTCTTCCGGCAACCAATCCCAATCATGACGGATGTCGATTTGATCGAGGAACATCCGCTCTTTACCGATATCGCCGTTAAAATAGGGAGCGACCTCAACCATAGACACGGGGCACGCCACAAGTCCATCCTCAGCAAACCGATCGATCAGACAGGCCGAAGGGACAGACCACACGGACTCGCCTAGGGCGACATCCAGCAGGACGCAACTGTCCACGACCCACGCCATCAGGTCTCCCCTTCCCGCAGAAATTTCATTGCTTCGTCAGTTTCCAAGGGGAGACCGTGCTGGTTGAACTGTTTGGCATATCCGACCATTTCCAGCGCAGACACTCTTTTCTGCGGTTTTTTTACGACAGTTACAGAAAAAACACCATCTCCCGTTTGACGCCAAGACAAACGTTGTCCGGCGGCAAGCCGAGCCTTCTTACGCAAGTGAGCCGGCATTGATATCTGCCCGCGCGCAGTCAGAACCGTTATGTTTCGCCTATTCATGCTTTTAGATTAGCATGATGATTTTATCATGTCAAACGCTGAGCCCCAACTTTGTCATCGGGCTTGCTGAGCGCAGGGGGCAAACGTCCGCTTGCCCGCAGACGAGCGACGCCCGTCCCGGTGCTCTGAGAGGGAATCTGAGACCATCCTTCCGCATAGCGGAAGGCGGCTCGTGGAGACACTCGCCTCCAGCCTTCGCGTCTTCGCGCCTCCGCGTGAAACAACCGAGCACAGCTTTTACACTCACCGTTGCGAACCACTGCGTGGTCGCAACAAGAAAGGTTGACCCGCGACTTGCGACTTGCGGCGCTCATGCACTAATGAACTAACACCCCCCTACTCATTCGGCGTCCTCGACAACCACACGGAAGAAGCCGCAGGGTGCGTCCGCCGGGTACGGCACGACGGCCGTAGTCACGGTGAGTCCGGCCGCGCCTTCAATCGCGGTCCACTGCGGATGGGCCAGGCTGCGCGTGAACTCGATACGTACCGGGCGTTCACTGGGCGTCCACGAGAGCGTGACCTGATTGCCCGCCCCCATCTGTATGCTGGTGATTGTGACCGGCACAGGCGGCTCTGGCGGCTCCGGCGTCTGCAACTCGCCGTATACGAACGCGGCTGTCGACCACGGCGACGGCTCACTCCAAATGTCCAGAGCGCATACGCGCCAGTAGTAATGCGCGTCCAACACCAGCGCGTCATAATCGGGCAGCGTTTTCATCTGCGCCAGAAGCGTACTGGGTTGCGGCGCGATTACCGCCGTCACCAAAATGTTGGTGAAGGTCTCGTCTGATGCAATCTGAAGTTGATAGCCGGTGATGGCGTCTCCAGGGTCGCTGTCTTCGCTGGCGAACCAGATGAAGTAGCCGTTGGCATCGGGCATCGTAGCACCAGCGTAGGGCGAGATGATCTCCGGCGCTGTCGGCGCGTGATTGACGAGGTTCACGAAGAAGGTGGCCGTCCCGCTCCACGGGCCGATGTTCTCGTTGTTATCAGTGGCACGGCAGCGCCACCAGACCTGAGCGCCATCGGGAAGGTTGGCGTCGATCTGCCAAGAGGTCGTCCCGGCACCGCCGGCGATGGCCGGCGTCTGCGCCACAAGCGCTTCGGCGGTCATCTCGGCGTTGGTGTAGACCTCGAAGCGGTAGGTCAACAGGTCGCTCTGGTTGTCCACGGCGTTCTCGACAACAAGTGCTGGACGCAACATCGTGACGGTCGCGCCATCGGCTGGCGTGAGCGGGGTGGGCGCACCGGGTGCCGCACCGCCGACGCCGAGCGCATCGATGTAGAACTGGCTGTCGAGATCATAGCGGTGCGCATAACTCGAGACAGCGATCCGGACACCTGCGGTACGGTAGTCAGCCGGCACGGCATACTGGAAGCGGCCCCAAGCATCGGCGACATTGAGAGCACCGGAGAGGTCGTGCCAGTTGACGCCGCCGTCCTTTGAGAGTCTGACGTTGAGATGTCCATAGTTATTGTAGCCGCGCCAGCCGCGAGCGTAGAGCGTGACCATGGCGTCATCCATGCCGCTGAGGTCGAGTTCGCCGCCATAGACCAGCCACGAGTCGGTGTAGCCCTGGACTGTGCTATGGACGTGATCGAGGGCACAGGCGCTGCCTTCGTAGGGCGTGACGGTGGAGACAGCCCAACCGCCGTTGATCCAAGTATCCAGGCCGTTTTCAAAGCGTTCGTACAAGGTGGATGCACCCGGAAGCGGCGTGTGTTCGCGTACGGCGACGTTGTCGATGGCCCAGCCGTCATCGGTCACGCTCCCGTCCGTGCCCAAGCGGAAGCGGATGTAGACGGTGTGGCGTCCTTTCCAACGCGAGAGGTCGATCTGCTGCTCGCGCCAGTCGGCGCGGATGCCGCGGGTACTATAAACGGTAGTCCAAGAGATCGAAGCGATATTGTTGTTGTCGGCCGCGCCGATCTGGACATAGGCGTTGTCGCCCGTAGGCGGTAGGGCGTGACGATCCGTGAAGACGAGTACGGGCCATGTCGCCGCGCTCAAGTCCGCGGCGGTCTGCGCCCATGTGTCACTGTAGTTAGCGTAGTCGCCGGGCGAATCGGTCAGCGCGGGGGTGCCGTCCACGCCTGCGCCGTCCTGAATGCCCCATGTGCCGGAGAAGGTCCACGCAGGATCCACGCCGGAACCGAAGTCGTCCGTCCAGCCGAGCGAAACGCCCAGTGTCTGCGCGGAGGCCTCGTTGGAAGGCGTCCCGGTGTCGGATGTGTTGTACACGTAGACCTTGTAGAAGTAGCGTATGCGCGCCGAAAGCGCGGTGTCGGTGAAGTTGGTCACGGCAGGGTCGGTGATGGTCGCGACAAGCGTGTGCGTCTCGTCGACATTCTGCGCGGTGTGGCGGAAGACCTTGTAGCACTGGAAGCCGTCGCCCGCGTAGGGCGACCAGGCGAGCGACAGGCCGCTGACCGTGACATCGGTTGGCGGTTCGAGCGTCACGGCGGGGGGTGAATCCTCGACGGTGAGCTTGTCGACCTGCAACTTGGCCTCGACATTGTAGTAGGCATGGGCTTGGAAGGCGAAGCGCAGGTTGGCG
>DAOTMQ010000001.1:37656-43233 GCA_035450385.1 Kiritimatiellia bacterium
ACGCGGTAGTGATAGGTCTTGCCGATGGAGAGGCCGGTGTCGGTGAAGGCGGTCGTGGACGGGTCGGTGAAGGTCGCGATGAGCGTGTGCGCCTCGTTGACCCCCGGCGCGGTGTGGCGGAAGACCTCGTAGCGCTGGAAGCCGTCGCCCGCGTAAGGCGACCATGTGAGCGCCACGCTCTTGAGTGACGGGACGGGCGACGCGAGTGTCACGGCGGGGGGCGACTCCTCGACGGTGAGCTTGTCGACCTGCAGCTTGGCACCAGTATCGTAGTAGGCGTAGGCGTGCAAGGCGAGGCGCAGGTTGGCGACGCGGTACTCGGCGGGGATGGCGAACTGATGGCGCGTCCATGTTGTGCTGTGCGTGGGGTGTCCGCTCAGATTGTGCCAGTTCACGCCGCCGTCCTTCGAGATGGTGAGGTAGAGTCGGGCGTTGTCGTCGCCCAGGCTGCGCCGGATCCAGAACGTGACCTGCGGCGCGGCGGCACCGGAAAGGTTGAGCTCACGGCCGAGGACGATCCAGTAGCTCGAGCGGTTCTGCGCGGTCCAACGGCAGGGGTAGCCCTCGGCGGCGCCGCCGCCCTCGAAGGCGTTCGGCGACGCGCCCCAGCTGCCGCTGAGCCAGTTGGCGAGTCCGTCCTCGAAGCGCTCGATAAAGGGCAGCGCCTGCGCGGCACCAGGCGTGTGCTCGGCCACGCTCACGTCGTCGATGTGCCAGCCGTCGCCGGCGCCGCCGCCGTCGCTACTGATATAGAAGCGGATGCGGAGGTTGGCCTGCCCGCGCCAGCGTGAAAGATCAATGGCCTGCTCGGCCCACTCGGCGCGTGCGCCGCTGACGGCGTAGACGCGCGTCCAGCCCGATCCGTCGGGCGAGACCTCGAGGATGCCGTAGTCGCCGGACGAAACGTCGTAGAAGGCGTGGCGGTCTTTGAAGCGCAGCACGGGCCATGCGGCGCCGGTGAGGTTGACAGCCGTGAGTGCGTAGTTATTGCCGCTGTTGAGATAGGTGGCGTAGAAGCCGAGGGGCGAGTCGGTCAGGCAGGCATTGCCGGTGGCATTGGTCTCAGTGGTGATCCCCCAAAGGCCACTGAAATTCCAACTGAGGTCGCCGTCTTCGAAACCGTCGACGAACGGCAGGGGGTTGTTGAGCGTGCGCGCGGAAGACTCCGCGCCATCCTCGGAATAGGTGCCGTAGGGCGAGACAACGTAGACGCGGTAGGTGTATTCGGTATTCAGCGCAAGGCCAGTGTCAATCCATTCAGTCTGCCCTGGGTCGTTGATGGTAACGACGCAGGGCGAGTTGGGCGTGACACCGCTGGAGGCTTGCACACGGTGGATGGCGTAGTGCGAGAATTGCGCGGCGGTGCTCTGCGGCCAGGAGAGACGCAGGGTGTGCGACGTCGCCTGATCGACGAGAAGCGAGGAAGTAGCGGGCGGTGCTTCGGCGACGGAGATATCGTCGAGCCACCAGCCGTCCGCCTGATCGGCGGGACTGGTGGTGAGACGGAAGCGCAACAGCACGGAGGGCTGCCCCACATAAGCGGAGAGACTGATACGCTCACGGCTCCAGGCATTGGTAGCGGTGATGGCGGTATAGGTCTTGAGCGCGGTCCAGTCGGTACCATTGTTGATGGAGGCCTCGACCACGGCGGAGTCGCCGGAGCGGATGTCGCACTGCTGCCGGAACGAGAGCAGGGGAGCCTGCGCAGCGGCGAGATTGAGCGGCGCGGCAAGACTGAGGCCGGCGTTGCTGGAGTTTGGATAGAGCGTTCCGGGCGAGTCGCTCCAAGCGCGTGTGCCGGAGCAGGCGCGTTCATCCGAACGCGCCCAGCCACCGTCACCGACCCAATATGCGCCGTCGGTCTCAACCGTGTCGATGAAGGGATAGTCCATGCCGGGCGGCAGCGACACGGATTTCTCGTCGCTCATGGCATGCAAGCCCTCCGACGTGAGAGCCATAACCATGTAGTGAAACTGCATCTTAGGCGCGACGGTGATGTCGGTGAAGAGCGTTGTGGATGCCGGGGTTTCGCCGACGAGCGTGGCGTTACGCCAGTCGAACTGCGCCGTCGCCGAGCGGTAGATGCGGTACGTCGAGACAGCAGCGGACGGGCTCGGCGACCAGGCGAGATTGACGGCGCTGACGCCCTGCGCCGTGGCGTTGGTCAAGACAGGCGGCTGCGGAGCTTCGCCGACGAGCACGTCGTCGATGTACCAGCCGTCCATGACGACCGAGGCGTCGGTCACGAGGCGGAAGCGTATTTTGACGGCGCACTGTCCAGCGCAGGAGGTCAGGTCGAGTTGCTCGCGCGCCCATGCGGCACGCGAACCGGTGTAAGCGGCCAACTCGCTCCAAGTGGTACCTCCGTCTGTGGAGACTTCGACCCGTGCCCAGTCGTACGATTGCTCCAGCTCATGCCGGTGATAGAAACGGAGCGCGGGGCGCGTAGACGTCGAGAGATTGAGCGGCGCAGTCAGCGTCAGCGTGGTGTCGGCGTTGTTTGCATAATAAGCGCCGGGACTATCCGTCACGGAACGGGCCGGCGACCAAGCGTCGGCGGTTGTGGTACCCCAAGAACCGTTTACGCTCCATGCGCCAAGTCCCGACTCGAAATCCTGATTTGCAAGCTGCGCATGCGCAGACAAAGCAACAACTATCGCAAAACTGAACAGTGCCGTTCCCAACCTCATACCATTCACAATCTTCCTCCTCGTTAACAGGACAAAACGCACTAACTCCGGCTATTCTACACCAAAACAGGCACCGTGACAACCGCCCCTCAAAGGGAGAGGTCCAGCCTACCGCAGCGTAGACGTGCGTCATGCGCAAAAAGTGACAACCGCCAGCGTCCGGGCGCCTCCGGCACGGTAAACGAAAGAGTGACCGAACCTTCGCTGTCGGACACCGCTTGCGGCAGGAAAAAGCGCGGCGTACACACCGCCGCCCTACGCGCTCCGGCCGTACCGTCCACGCTGGTCTCTTGAATCGGCATCGTTGGTATGCGTACATGCTCCGCATCGGACTGCGCATCGTCTTTTGGCGGATCAATGTCATACGTGCGCCACGTACGGTAGCGCCATGTATCCGGCTCGCGGTCATCACGCCAACTGCCGCACAACTGCGCCAGTTGCACACCGTGGTTTTGAAACTGGAACCCGACATTCGTCGTACACGCGCCGGTCTGGTTGTCGTTGTCTGTCTCCCACCATGCCGATATGGCGGGGACATCTTCGGTTGAGAGCAACGCCAAAAGTTCGGCCGCGCAACCCGCGCCGTCCGGCCCCGTCACCTTGACCGTGCAGGTGATCCGCTCGCCCGGACACCCTGCAGGCGGCAAGCCCTCCACCGCCAGAGAGAGGTTCTGATCGCGACGCACCACCTCTACCCGGCGCTCATACGTGTAGGCGCGGTTCTCGCGTACACACAACGTGCGAAACCAAAACCCACCGCGCGCCGCAGTGTCGACAGGCAGTTCGAACCATTGTTGCGTGACTTCGGGATCGGTGCGCATCCGCAGCAGTTCGAATCCATCCGACTCCGCCAGCATCAACGCGGAGGCGCGCGCGTAACCGCTGCCCCAAACCGCGCGGAAGCGATCGCCCGCAGGCACACGCCACGATTCGGCCGCGACATGTACGGGCACCGTAAAGGGCAGGCATCGCGCATCCGGATCGAGCACCCGCACATTCCGCCGCGCGGTCACGCGCCGTCCGGCGGGATCGCGCGTTTCGTAAGTCAGCCGGAACACGCCGACAGGCAATGGTACCAAGCCGGAGGCAGCCCCGTTGGTGCCGGTCTGTACGCGCTCTTCGCCCAACGTCCGCATTTCCGGCCAAGCTTCAACGGGGTCCTCGCCGTCGTCGACACGGCAGACCCCCGAGGCCGAATCGTCGAGCAGCGGCAAAGGGGACCGCTTAACCCACTCTGACGGCTTGAGTTGAACAATCCGCAATTTGCCGGGCGTAATGATGGCCGTGCCATCCAAGGCCTGCACGCCGACTTCGAATCTGACGGGTTGCGACACGGTCTGCCAAGCGTCGACCGCAATCTGCGCGAGCCACGCTGTCTCGCCCAGCACCACCGGCAGGTCCGCGCGTCCGCTCCCCCCGTCGGCGGCTGTCGCCTCAACCGTCACGGTGAACACGCATGCCGCAGGATCGGCCTCTTCTCGCTGCGGCGGTGCCTTGGCGAAGAAGGTCACGGTGTACACGCCTTGCGTATCGCTCACAGTTGAACCGGCGGCCAACGGCGCCGCCATACACGGATCGGCCCCCTCTCGATGCCACGCAACCCGCCACGACACGCGGGCACCCGGCACCGCCGCACCGTCCCGGACGGCTCTCCCGCTGACGGTCAGCACATCTCCGAGCCGTGCGCCGGGCGGGGGCAGCGCCAACGTAACATCCAGCGCCGAAGGATCGGCGGCCTCAACCTGAACCGAGGTCGATCCGATCCCCTCGGCGGCAAGCGTAAAGAGGCCGGGCGGCGTGTCATCAGGAATGACCATCTCTCCCGAGCAGGATCCGAATGGCGTACACGCAACCTCCCGCCCGGCCAAACGTCGGTCCGATGCATCCACCCCTGCAATCTTGACGCGCAAACCGGCCGCCGCATACACGCTGTGCGCCGCCGGGTCATCCTTCCAGAAGAACCCCCGGTAGCGCAGAGTCTGGCCGGGGCGGTATACGTCACGGTCGGTCACGAATGCAGCGCACGTCACGGGGGCTTCAAAACGCATGCGCGCATTCCCCTTCCAAAGCGGCATCCACGTTTGCGCGGCATCGTCCTGCCGTTCGGCAAGAATCATGATCTCCCCTGCGCGACCGCCGAGCACAGCGAATCCGCCGTCCTCCGCCGTCATCATCATCCGCTCGCGTTTGAAGCCTCCTTCCACCTGTTTGCGCCACGCCGTAACACGCGCCGCCGGAACCGGTTCGCCCTCACGCGCCGTCAACACATACCCATGGACGCGATCAGGTTTCTGATCGACCACCAACGCCAGACGCGAGACCCTGAACGTCTCCCACATGATCGGCGCACCCCCGGCCTCGAAAGATGCGTCCGGCGAAACGAACAGCGCGTAGAGTCCGTTCGGGAAGTCTTGCGGCACCGACGTGCGATGGCTGTGGACCCGATAATCCCCCACCCGCGGCAACGCCACTCCCCACTGCTTCAGCGGCTTGCGCGCCAGCCACTGCAATGGCGTCGCGTCCTCCGCCGACCGCCGGGTGCGGCGCGGCACAAACGCCTCGTCGAACGGCACACGCACCGCACGGAAATGAAGCTGCGTCAGGTTCTTGTAGGCGATCTCGAACTGCGGCCACGGCGCACACCAGACACGTTCTGAAGCGAGCGCGAGAGAAGGCTCCTCGATTCGAGCGATCAGATTACGGCATTGCGCAGCACCGATGCTCGCCGGATATGCGGACGCGCCCTTCTGCGCAACGACATGCGCCAGAGCGGCATCCCCCGCATCGAACGCGAGTTGCGCACGGAGGGCGAACGCACGCGACGACAGCTCGTGCGTCCGCCACTTGTGCGCGAACCGGTCCAGCGCCGCGCAGTATCGCTCCTCCC
>DAOTMQ010000002.1:0-37938 GCA_035450385.1 Kiritimatiellia bacterium
TTACACGGGAACTGGGCCTGTCCGGATTCACGGTTTTCAACTACGACGCGAACGCGGAGGCGGTCCTGCCTTGGGTGCGTCTCGGCACCACGGCGGATTAGCCTAAAAAGAGCTTTAAACGCTCTTCGGTTTCAGGTTTCATGGTTTCAAGGTTTCATCCAAATCGGGATCGCTATCGGGATCGATCGTTTAGCTATGGAACACAGGACACACGGAAGGGCATGGCTCGGTTTTTCTCATCCACTGATGGAACAGATGACGCAAGATTCCTTGGGGGGCAGGACGAGTGCAAAAACGGGAGGGACGAGCGTCTGCTCGTCCGCGGGCAAGCGGACGCTTGCACCCGATCCGGTGCTTCGCTAGAGATAATGAAACTTGAAACCAGAAACCAAAGGCCTACGCGCTCGCCGCGTCAGCGGAGGCGTCATCCTTGTCCTTATCCTTCGGCGCCGACTCCTTTGCCGCCGGTTCGGGCTCGGGTTTCAATGGCGCTTTCAGGGCGTCGCTGAAGCCCATGCTCTCCGCCGCCCGCAGCAGTTCATCATCCGCCGTAGCCACAAGACAAGTGATGTCGTGCACGGACTTAAGCTCGAGCAGGGTGGCGAGGTGGATGGCCTGCACCGTGCCGACGGCCGTGGGAAAGGCGTCGGCCGCGCGTTGCAGCACGCCGTCGGTGACCGGCACGATCGTGACGCTTTTGCAGACCCGCTCGATCCAAGTGCCGAGCCGCGCGCGTTGTTCGTCATCCAGTTTCCCGGAGAGACGCAGCAGGTTGGCGGTGCGATAACACTCCGTGCGCATCAGGGCGCTGGCGTAGGCGGCGTCCCATGCGCCCCAGCCCGGCCAAGGGGTCTTGGTTCCGACCAGTTGCCGAATGACGAGGGTCGAATCGAGATAGACGGTCATCTTTTTTTTCTTTCCTGAATGAGTTGTTTGACGGGGTCGGTATCAAGACCGAAACCGCCGATCTCCTTGAGTTCCGAGGCCGGCCTGGTCGGCTGCACGAGCGGAAGCCTGCCGGTCTCGCCGTCATCAGCCAGAATGCGCGCGATCACGCGCTTGTGACTGGTGACCAACACTTCCTTGCCTTGACGCGCAAGGCCCAGGTAGTGGCTGAGCTTTTGTTTAAGCGTAGCTGTGTTAACCGTTGTCATGTCCATATAATAGACATACCGTGTCCACTTTTGCAAGTGCAATGTGAGAAAAATCGCGTGACATTTTCTTGTTAAATGTCACAATGGAAGCCCTTTTTTTGGCCCGCATCAGGAGCTTTTGGAGAACGACCCCTTTATGAAAAAGAGTGAACAGAAAAAAGCGGCCGCCGCAACGGCCGCGCTGCGGATCCGTATTACCGACACCACCCTGCGCGATGCGCACCAGTCGCTCTGGGCGACCCGTATGCGTACCGACGACATTCTCGCCATTGCCGAGGCGGTGGATGGTGCCGGGTACTACTCTCTGGAGTGTTGGGGCGGCGCCACCTTTGATGTCTGCCTGCGTTTCCTGCGCGAGAATCCTTGGGAGCGCCTGCGCCAGTTGAAGTCGGTCTGCAAAAAGACGCCGTTGCAGATGCTGTTGCGCGGCCAGAACATCCTCGGGTACAAGAACTATCCGGATGATGTGCTGGAACGTTTCGTGGCGCTGGCCTGCGAGAACGGCATGGACATCTTCCGTATTTTCGATGCGCTGAACGACACGCGCAATCTTGAACGGGCGATTCAGGCGGTCAAGAAGTACGGTGGTCACGCGCAGGGCACGATCTGCTATACGTTCAGCCCGGTGCACACCGTTGATAACTTTGTGGCGATTGCCAAGGAGCAGGTGTCGATGGGCATCGACACGCTCTGCATCAAGGACATGGCCGGTATTCTGACGCCGGCTGCGGCCACCGAATTGGTGGGGGCGTTGGTCAAGGCGGTGAAGGTGCCGGTCCAACTTCATTCGCACATGACCAGCGGCATGGCTGCGGCGATGTACCTCTCCGCCGTTAAGGCCGGTGCGGGTGCGATCGATACTGCGGTTTCGACCATGTCTGGTTTTTCATCGCAGCCGCCCACCGAGACCATGGTGGCGATTCTGGAAGCCGAAGGGTATGCGACCGGACTCGATCCCGTTAGGGTCGCCAAGGTCAACGCTCACTTCCGCAACCTCAAAAAGGTGCGCCAGCCCTCCTCGTCCGGCGCGGTGGAGTCGGTGGACGCCGACGTGCTGCGCCATCACATTCCGGGCGGCATGATCTCGAACCTGCGCTCGCAACTCCAGCAGCAGGACGCGCTGGACCGTCTGCCCGAGGTGCTCGAAGAACTGCCGCGTACCCGCGCCGACATGGGGTATCCGCCGCTCGTCACGCCGACCAGCCAGATCGTTGGCGTGCAGGCCGTGCTCAATGTGCTGGCCGGCAAACGTTACGAGATGGTCACGCAGGAAACGCGCGACTACGTCAAGGGGCTCTACGGCCGCTCACCCGCTCCGATCGATCCCAAGTTGGCCAAGAAGATTCTCGCCGGTGAAAAGCCGGTCTCCTGCCGTCCGGCTGATCTGCTCAAGCCGGGGTTGGCCGACGCCGCCGCGCAGATCGATCCCAAGCTGATTGAGAAGGAAGAGGACATCCTTTCGTATTGTCTCTTCCCTGAAGTGGCGCTCGGTTATTTCAAGTGGCGCGCCAAGCCTGTTGACCAGCGCGATGCGATTCCGGCTGACATTGAAGAGGGCAATGGCCCCAAAGCAGAGGCGCAGGCGCAAGCAGAAGAACCCGTGCCGCCAGCTCAGGCTGACGCCGAGACGCAGCGCCTCGCAGAAATCGGCCGCTTTGTCGTGTCGCTCGCCGGATTGGTGCAGGGCGCGGGATCGGCGGTCACCGCACCTGTCCTTCCGCCCTCCGCTCCGGCCGTGGCGGCTCCCGCCGCCAAGCCTGAGAAGCCTGCCAAGGCGGCGGATGCCGCACCGCAGGGGCCGACGATCAACGCGCCGTTGAGCGGTACCTTTTACCGCTCAGCCGGTCCCGGCAAGCCCGAACTCGCCAAAGAGGGGGAAAGCCTCAAGGCGGGAGATCCGCTCTGCATCGTGGAGGCCATGAAGCTCTTCAACCAGATCAAGGCGGACAAGCCGCTCAAGATCGTGAAGTTCATGGTCGAGCATGGTGCTGTGGTGTCAAAGGGTCAGCCTTTGGCGGTCGTCAGCTACTAAGATTCATGCGATATCGGCCCCAACATCTCGTAGAGTATGGCGCGCTGCGCGGTGTGGCCGCCCTGCTCCATGCGCTGCCGTACCGGGCGGCGCTGGCGGTGGCTTGGGGCTTCGCCGCTATCGCCTTCCATCTCGTCCGCTTCCGGCGGCGCGAAACGGCGCGGCGTATCCGCGAGGTGTTCGGCGATACGATATCCGACCGCGAGGTGCGCCGGATCGCTTGGCTCTCCTTGCGCAACATGGCCTTCAACATTGTGGAGATGATGCGGGCGCCGCGCATCGACCGCGCATGGATCGATCGCCACATTCCCACGTTTCGCGATCACATCGGCAAGGTGCAAGAGTTGATCGCGGAGCATGGGGGAGCTGTCATTGCGGTGCCGCACATGGGCAACTGGGATCTTGCCGGCTGGGCTTGCCACCGCTACGGCATCCAAATGTTCAGTATCGCCGGCAAGCAGAAGAATCCGCTGGTAAATGCGTGGATCAACCGTCTGCGCGAATCCGGCATGACGGTTCTCGAGCGCGGCAGCGGTACGCTCAGGCAGATCATCAAGCTACTACGCGGCGGCAACGTGTTGGCGATCCTGCCGGATGTGCGGGTCTACACGCCCGACTTGCAGGTACCCTTTCTTGGCTCGACCGCCAATGTCGGGCGCGGCATGGCGATGTTTGCGATCACCGCGCGCGTACCGATCATTCCGGCGATCCTGCGGCGTGAAGGATGGGGGTGTCACGGCTTCGATCACCTCCCCGCCATCTTCCCCGATCCCACGCTGAGCAAGGAAGAAGACGCCCGCCGCATCACGGAGGCGGTTCTGGCAAATGTGGACGCCGCGATTCGGCAGGCGCCCGAGCAATGGCTTTGGTACAACAAGCGCTGGGTGTTGACGCCGGTTCGCGGCGTCGCGCCGACGGCACCGTCTACCCCTGACGAGAATGAAAGGAACGCGAATCATGATCCGAGTCAATAAGCATTATGCCAAGTTGCAATCCTCCTATCTCTTTTCCGAAATCGCCAAGCGCGTCAAAGCCTACCAAGCCGAAAATCCCGCGAAGAAGGTGATCCGTCTCGGTATCGGCGACGTGACCGAGCCGTTGCCCCTCGCCTGCATCGAGGCTTTGCACAAGGCGGTCGACGAGATGGCCGCACGCGCGACGTTCCGCGGATACGGCCCGGAGCAGGGCTACGACTTCCTGCGCGAGGCCATCGCACAGAACGACTATCGGGCTCGCGGTGCCCAGATCAACGCAGACGAGGTGTTTGTGAGTGACGGCGCGAAGTGCGACACCGCGAACATTCAGGAACTCTTCGACGACAAAATAACGATCGCTATCCCTGATCCCGTGTATCCGGTCTACGTCGACACCAACGTGATGGCGGGGCGCACGGGCAAGGTCAGCAAAGGCCGCTACAAGGGATTGGTCTATCTCGACAGCACGGTCGAGAACGGCTTTGTGCCCGCGCTGCCCGAGCAGCCGGTTGACCTGATCTATCTCTGCTTCCCGAACAACCCCACCGGCGCGACCGCCACGCGCGAGCAACTCGCCGCTTGGGTGCGTTATGCGCGGGACAACAAGGCGCTGATTCTGTTTGACGCTGCGTATGAAGCCTTTGTCCGCGATCCGGCGTTGCCGCGCAGCATCTACGAGATCGAAGGCGCGCGCGACGTGGCGATCGAATTCCGCAGCTTCTCCAAGACCGCCGGTTTCACCGGCACGCGCTGCGCCTTCACGGTGGTGCCGAAGTCAGTGATGGCCTACACCAAGAAGGACGAGGCGGTGGCGTTGCATCCGATGTGGAACCGCCGCCACACCACCAAGTTCAACGGCGTTTCGTACCCGATCCAGCGCGCGGCCGAGGCCATCTACTCGCCGGAGGGCAAGGTACAGACACGCGCGCTGACCGACTTCTATCTCGGCAACGCCGCGCTGATCCGTGACACGCTGGCCGACCTCGGCTTCGCGATGACCGGCGGTGAGAACAGCCCTTACATCTGGGTCAACGTCGGCAAGGATTCCTGGAAGTTCTTCGACAAGTTGCTGAAACGCGCACAGGTGGTCACCACGCCCGGCGCGGGCTTCGGCCGTTGCGGCGAGGGCTTCATCCGCATCAGCGCCTTCAACAGCCGCGAGGCGGTCGAAGAAGCCATGCAACGCCTGCGCAAAGTGATCAAATAGGTAATAACGCTCAACGTTCAAGTAAAATGCAGATGTGGCACGGGCATCTTGCCCGTGTTTCATGGGCGGGGACGCCCATGCCACGAGGGGTTTTCAAGAGTCTCGTATGTAAGCCTGGCGCGAGGATTTGGAGTGCGGCGGCAAGCGGTATTCCGCGCGACGCCGCTTTTTGCGCGTTGAAAGTTGAACGTTGAGAGTTGAGCGTTTCCGGGGCGGAGAGAGTGGTGCCGTGGCCTGAAAGGTCACTTCAAAAAAACGGTCGGACGCGGGGTTGAAGTGCCCCTTCAGGGCACGAGAAGGCAGGGTGACGTTACCCGGGGCTGCGCTGCGCTTGCCCCGGGCTATGGTGCATCCGGCCCTTTGGGCCGGTGGGAGGGCGAGCGTCCCCGCGAGCCGCACTTAGTCCCTACACTTAATCCCTGCACTTCGTCGTTTACACTTAGCCCAAACACAAACACTTAGTCGGTTAGTCTCCCCACTGGTCGCCAGCACAAGCGACTGAGTTTTGGGGATCGGTGCGTATGCAGGACTAAGTGTGGAGACTAAATGTATGCGGGACTAAGTGTGGAGACTAAGTGTATTCGACTAAGAGTGGGGACAAAGTGTGTCTCCGCGCACAGCGCGGAGAGAAAGCGGTGCCGCGACCCGCGCACAGCGCGGCTCTTGTCACCGCACTCCAAAATTTTTCCGCCGCGCCATGCGCGGCACAACCTTTATGCGCCCACGTAGCGGGAAATCATGTCCCAAAAACGCAACTCCTTACCTCTTACTTATTACCTCTTACTTCGTGTCCGGCGGCGGGCGGCGTATTTGGCGGGGGATTCTTTCACGCTGAAGCCGATTTTGCGCGGGGGTGGCGGCGGGGCGGGATGCTCTGGCGGGTCGATCAAGTCCAGAATGCGTTGCATCACTTCAACAATGGCGGCGTCGTGCGAATCGAGGCGTGACTTGACCTCGCATTCAAGCGTTGCCAGTTTACGCGCCAGCTCACGGGTATCAGAGAGCGCGGCTCGCATTTTCGTGAAGGCGCGTACCACGAAGACGCTCATCTCCATCGCCCGCTTGCTATTGAGCACATTAGCCGCCATCAGAGCGCCGTGCTCGGTGAAGACGCGAGGCGGATGCTTGCGATGTTGTCCGCGCTTTAAGATCACATTTTGTGATCTTAAAGCTGTAACGGCTTCCCATTCGATTTTTGAAAGCGTAAAGGAGAAATCCTCCGGGAAACGGTCTGGATTGCGCTTGACCTGCTGGTTGAGGGTGCGGACTTCTGCGCCGTATATCTCCGCCAAGTCGCTATCGAGAATCACCCTTTCGCCTCGGATGGTAAGGATCCGGTCTTGCAGATCGGGTACGACATCAATCTCCTGTTTGGTCTGCTTCTTTTGGGGTGTGCTCATCTTTTTTTCTCAGAGTGATCAATTCAAGTGTTGCGCATGATAACCCCATGAGCGGATTTGGACAAGGCGGGAAATAACGTTCAACGCTCAACTTTCTCAGGGCCAAGCAGCTTCTCGACGCCTGTCACGTCGCCGAAATATTGCTCGCTCCATGTGTAGAGCGGGTAGCCGTGTGCCTTGCGGTAGGCGACGAGTGCCTCGGTGTTCGCCTTGGACTTGTGCGCAACCGCCTCGAAGAACAGCCTCGCATGGTCATGCGCGACGCGCAGGTCCTTCACCAGCGAACGTTGCGGCCCCTCGGTGGGGCACGTCTCGGCCGCCGCCACAAATCTCTCCGCCGCGTCGAAATCCTCGCTCCGGTAGTAGTCGTTGAGGTTTCGGACAAGTCCGCGGCCGAAGTTGAAATAGCGGCCCTTGGCGACAATCGTCTCGATGTTCGGTTCGAGACGCTTGTTCCAGACCTCTTCGCGCCAGAACCGGTAATAGGCCTTTACATCGTCCTTGGCCGCGCCATGGGCCTGAAAGAAGTGATCCTCCCAGTGGGCGAACGGCTTGGACGGATCCTGCATCGCATGCTGCAGGATGTATCGTTCGAACCAGTCGAAGCCGCCGGGCGAGGCTGCGGGTGCGTCATAGTCGAAGCCGAGGGTGCCCTGCGAAACCAGATACTGAAAGATCTTGAAGAAGTGCTCTTCCTGACCCGTCGGCAGGTAGGGCGACCGGTAGTAGTGATGCCGATTCGGGCGATAGAAGAAGTGCTCCGCCCCCGCCTCCTTCCAACTGTCGACGTAGGATACGATGTCCGCATACGTAAATGACGTCGGCACGAGCCCGATGACGCTTGCGGCGTCCGGTCGCATTTTTTCCGGCGCGTCTTGCGAGGCGTTGTAGGCGTAGTAGGCGACTTTCACATCTGCGCGGTGCGGGCGCGCGACCTTCAGGACCTGATTGCCGAAATAGACATACCGGTCTGCATAGTGCGTCTCCCACTTCGGGTCGACCTTCGCCGGCACGACGTCCAGCGCCTTGCACGACGGACACTGGCAGGAGTTCTGTCCCGGCACGTCGTTTTCACACTTTGCGGATCAGATCAATGCCGACGCCGGGACATGCGTCCTGAAGGTCATGGGGATGCTTAGCGCGTGTTGTTGGATGAGTTGGAGGGTTTTCATTGGTTCTCTCCAGAGCGATCAAATCAAGTACCGCGCATGATAACCTCATGCGCGGAATTGGACAAGGCAGGTTTTCGCGCACAGCCGCGCTGCCGCGCTGTGCGCGTTGTGCGCGGAGTTGACATTTAGGAGTTAGGATTTAGGAGTTTTTTGTATGGTTGCGGGGGGGCCACAGAACGTTCAACTTTCAAGTGGCACGGGCATCTTGCCCGTGTTTCATGGGCGGGACGCCCATGCCACGAGGGTTTTTCAAGAGCCTCTGACATGGCAGAGGGCAGCTTTGTGGCTCCAGCCCTTGGCGTTCTTCATTTTGGAAAACTCCGTGAACGATGTTGTTTCACATCAGTAGACGCGGATCTCAAAAATCTGGGCTGAAGGATCACCCCATGTCGAACGGCATACGATACGCAATGCATCGATTGTGCGGCGGTCGAACGAGTGAACGGCAAGCCGCCGCCAGTTCTCATCTTCCGACGCGATCTCTGTCCACGCCCCGCCTGTTCTCACCTCCACCGTATAGCTTTTCACAAGGGCTCGCGGCATTACCGCAGGGTGCGTCGGCATTAGGTCGCTGTTGAACGTAATGCGCACCTGCTGCGCCTCGACCGGTTTTTCCCACGTTAAAGTGATCGTCTGCGGTAGAGCGGCGGCCGCATCCGAGACCCACCCGTGTGCCTCGTCATTCACGATACGGCTTGTCCCGTCAATCACGGCCTGTGGCGAAGCGCCTTCGGCATACAGCCAGCCTTCACGGTCCCTATCCTTTTTGTTCTGGAAGATACAACTATAATTATTCGTGATGTACCACTGCACGGATGGAGATTCTTGGAAGTAGAGACGCGGCTGCGAACTCGTCGCCGTCACTGTCGCCCGGCGCGCGTGGTCGCGCGGGTCCTCGTTCTTTACGCCGGGAATGTAAAGATCGTCCCGCAGAAGCCGTTGCTGGAGTTCCTTGAGCCGATTCAGTCCCAGTGACTTCGGCGTCTCGCCATACTGCAAGCACATCGCGGCAGCCGTGCCGCACACCTGCCCGAGCGTGGCCAGCGTGGACATCACGCGCACGGAACCGAGCGCCATGTGTGAGACGCTCGAGCAGCGTCCCGCAAAGAAAAGATTGCTGAAAGCCGGATTGTAGAGGATCCGGTAGGGGATCGTGTAGATCGGCAGCACGGGAGTGTGCTTCCAGTAACCGTTCCCCTTCGGATTCGCAAGCCCGAGCGGATCGTGCGTGTCCATCGACCAGCCGCCGTAGGAGATGCGGTCGGGGAAGACCGTCGCCGCCTTCTGGTCGTTCCCGGTCAGGATATAGTCGCCCGTGAGCCGCAACGTCTCGCGCCGAGCGACCCCGTAGGGCATGTCTGTAAGTGCAAAATTTTTCAGCAGGTCCCGATGCTCCCACTTGTTCTTGCCCCAGCCGAAGTAGGCGAACGAAAGACGTACCAGCTCATCGCGCGCGTTCTCGGGGTCTTCGAAATCATCAACTATGCCGGGATGCGCCATCCGCCACGACGGCCCGAAGCCGTCATGCACGCGCAGACGGCGCGGATATTTGCGCGACCATCCCGCAGGCAGGGCATCTTTCGCCCAGTCCGGTGTGACGTAGTCTACGGGATGCCCCATGTCGCTGTAGCCGAAGCACGAGAATCCTTCAGTCGCCAACATGCCGCTCATCGTGGTGCGGTCCGGTTGCTCGGGCGCCTCCTTTTCGCCGAACTCGGACTGGCCTTCGCGCCCGAAACGGTAGGGGACCCCCGCGTAATAACCGATTTTCCGGGCGCATACGGCGGACGCCAGTCGTTGCTGCGCACCCAGACCGTCCATGTGCCTGCCCGCGGAATTTCCACCGTCGTCACAGCCGGTATAAAATGCCAGCACCACGCATATAAGTACGGTTTTCATTTTGTGAAACTCCTTAGGCGATGTTACTCCAAACAGAACTGAAGCGACCGCATACACGCGTTTGTGGACCGCTTCCTTGTACACGTGAGCGCGACCCTTTTCCGGCTTGCCCCGAAGCGTAAATCTGGTTACGCTCTGTTTCAGTTACGCATGGGCAAGACACTTTCGCCTCCTTCCTGTTTTTTTCACATGGGGGAAGTGTACTTCAATGCGTGGTCGCTTTCAAAACTTAAGGTGTTGCGCTGGCCAGTCGCACACACGCAAAAGGAAATGAAAATGAGACCTGTTCCTGTTCTACTGTCTCTTCTTGCAATGGCGGTGGCCGCGCGAGGTTTCGCCGAGATCACTGTCGCCGAGCGCGGCCAGCCTTCCGCCTATACGCTCGTCATCCCTGCGAAGGCTTCTCCGAACGAGCGTTACGCCGCGCAGGAATTCCGTGACTGGACACTCAAACTGACGGGCGTCGAGATCCCGATCCGCGAGACCACGCCGGTCGCCGCCAAGGCGATTTACTTGAACCGCGAGAAGCCCGACCCCGCGCTCGGCGACGAAGGCTTCGACCTTGAGGCCGTCGGTGGCGACATCCGCGTCAGCGGAGGTAGGCGTGGTCTCCTTTACGGCGTGTATGAACTCCTTGAGCGTTTCGGCGGCATCGCGTGGCTTGATTCCGGTTTTACCGACATTCCGCAGACCGATGTCTTCAAAATCCCGTCGGATCTCAAGGACCGGCAACTTCCGGCGTTCGATCGCCGTGTCCACGACTGGCGGCAGATAAGCTCAGACATCTCTTTCAGCGCCCGCAGCCGCATCAACCATTATTATCTCCCCGAGCGTCACGGCCGCTCCTATCCGAAGTTCGACGGGCCGCTTGGTTGGGGCCACACCTTCAGCTACCTCGTCAACCCTGACCAGTATTTCGACGAGCATCCGGAATACTTCAGCTTCTTCAAAGGCAAGCGCCAGAAACACTATTCTCAGCTCTGCCTCACCAATCCCGATGTCTTCAAGATCGTCCTTGAAAAAGTGCTCGCGCGAATCCGCCACAACAAGACGAAAGGAAACAACGTCAAATACTACGGTATCTCGCAGAACGATTGGAACGGTTACTGCGAATGCGAGAAGTGCGCGGCAATCGACGCACGCGAGGAATCGCACGCGGGCGCCTTGATCGACTTTTTGAACCGTATCGCCGAGGAGGTCGAAAAGGAACATCCCGATGTGATCATCCAAACTCTCTCCTACATGTATTCACGCAAGCCGCCCAAAAATCTGAAACCGCGCCGCAACGTGATGCCGCTCTTGTGTTCGATCGAGTGCGACTTCTCCAAGCCTATGGCGGAAAACCGCTTTGAGGAGAACGTCGCTTTCCGCGCGGATCTGGAGAAGTGGCGGAAGATCTCCAACCGTCTGATGATCTGGGACTACGCCGGAAACTGGCGCTCGACCCCGTGCCCGCAGCACAATCTGCGCACGATCTGGGAGAACACGCGCTATTACCGCGCCCAGGGCGTGACGGAACTTTTCCATGAAGGCAAAGTCTTGTCCAAAGAGAGCCAAACCGAAGAGCTCGCCGCGCTCAAGGCATACCTTGCGTCGAAGGCGATGTGGAATCCCGACCGTCCGATGCGTCCGCTGATGGAGCGTTTCTGCAATGCCTATTACGGCAAAGGCGGGCCGTTCGTCCTCGAGTACATCGACTTATTGGAGCGGCAACCGGTCGACGAGACGAAGACACCGATCATCTACAGCACCACCATTGACAAAATGCCGTGGACGGACGAGTTCCTGAACGAGGCGCGCGGGCTGTGGCGGAAGGCGGAGGCCGCGGTGGCGGATGAATCGGCGGCGGTCAAGTCGAACGTCTTCTGGGGCGTGTTCTGTGCCGACTACTCGTTGCTCTCGAAGTACATCCACGGCGGCGAGTGGCGGCCGGTGATCGTCTCCGAGAAGTTCGCTGCCTCGATGGACAGGGATAAGTTCGAGACGATGCGCCGCATCGCGCGGGACATTGTCGCAGTGCTGGACAAGTACCCCGATCAGGTGGTGGTGCTCTCCTCGTATCTCAACGACTTCCGACACAAAGCGCTGGTGCGCGCACTCGCGGCGGCAGAACTGCCCGGCGGCGGCGACGCAGGCGGTAAGGCAACGGTGCAGGACGGCCTCATCACCTACAACGATTTTCCGAAGTCAAAGACGATCTTCCGCGAGCGTGACGAAGGGGCGACGGACGGATGGGCGATCCATGTGCACAAGTCCGAACCCGGATGGGCATGGACCATGACCTTTCACATGCATAACGCGGTGGCGTTCGACGAAGGCGTCAAATACCGCCTGCGGGTGCGGGTACGGGTGACGCCGGAAGAAGGGGTCGCCCCGGAGAAAGCGATTGTCACATCAGGGCTTTTCGATCGCAATGTGCGCGAGGATGTCCTTTCCAAGAGCGTGAGCGCGGCGGCGTCGAAGGGAGAATGGGTATGGGTCGATCTCGGCGAATGGACAGCGAAGAACGACAACTACATTTTCCACGTCAGTTCGCACGGTTGCACGTTCAAGCTGGATTTGTTTGAAATAACCAGATGACGGAAAGGCATGGCTTTGCCTTTTCAAACCGCGAATGACGCGAGTGATGCGAATCCGCACGCAGCGCGGCTGCCACAGCCTCGAAGGGCGCTACATACCAGCATGTTATTACCATTTCCCGCTACGCGGGCGCATAGATCCAAGATTTTCAGGATTGAACAACATCATGTTAATCATGGATCTCTTCCCGCCGAAGCGAAGCTGTCGGAAATCATGCCCTAAACTTATTCCAAGGTTTTTTCGCGACGCGAGCCGCGCGGCAGGTTAAATCCTAAATTTCCCTTCGGGCGCGGGCCGGTTTCGCGAAACCGGCCCGCGCCCGTCGCTTTTCCAACGAAATCGAATCGAATACGAAATCGAATACGCTTGCCACTTGGAGGCGTAATCGTATAAAGTACGGCTCGTTTTCTCCGCTCGGGTGGTGGAATGGCAGACACGTATGTTTGAGGGACATATGCCGAGAGGTGTGGGGGTTCGAGTCCCCCCCCGAGCACCATATTGATTTGAGGCCCGTTTTTGCTGGCAGGTTGCAGCGAGAACGGGCTTTTTTATTGGGGACAGCAAGCCCTCTCGTCCTCATCGCGCGAGCCATCCGCCGTCGACGGGGATGATTGTTCCGTGCACGTAGTTGGATAGGTGGGAGGCGAGGAATACGGCCGCGCCGCCGATGTCCGAAGCCTCGCCCCAGCGTCCGGCCGGGATGCGCTCGAGGATCTGGCGGGAACGAACCGGATCGGCGCGGAGCGCCGCCGTGTTGTCGGTCGCGATGTAGCCCGGCGCGATGCCGTTCACGTTCACGCCCTTCGGCGCCCATTCGTTCGCGAGCGCCTTCACGAGCTGTCCTACGCCGCCCTTCGAGGCCGCGTAGCCCGGTACCGTGATGCCACCCTGGAACGTGAGGAGCGAGCAGATGAAGATAATTTTGCCGTTACCACGCGCGATCATGTCCTTGCCGAATTCGCGGGCGAGGATGAACTGCGCGTTTAGGTTCACGTTCATCACCTTGTCCCACCACTCGTCCGGATGCTCTGCCGCCGGTTTGCGCAGGATCGTCCCCGCGTTGTTCACGAGGATATCGATCACGGGATGCGCCTTCTTCGTTTTCTCGATGAAGGCGTAGACGGCCGCACGGTCCGACAGATCGCACTCCGCCGAACAGGTGGTGATTACCTCGGCGCCTTCGGCTTCGAGCGCCTCGGCGATTCCCTTCCCGATGCCGCGGTTTCCGCCCGTCACGAGCGCCACTTTCCCTTTTAGCATGTCCATTTGCTATTGTCCTTTCCCACATCCACATCATTCGACGGCCTTTTTTCGAGCTTCCAGAGCCACCGCCGACATAGTATACTTCCGCTTCTTCATAGGACAGATTCTATCGGATTTAACCGTGAATGTTAGGTGTAAAGTTGTTAACATGCGGGTAGGGTTCACGTTATGACGGTCGGCTATGTGGAGTCGGCCTTTATGGTTTTTGGACCGAGGGCGGCGAGGCAATGAGGCGGGTAGCAGTTTGCTGGACGATGTTGTGCGCGGTGGCGGTGGTGTCTGACGCACATGCGGCGAAGGGAGTGGGCGTGGATATTCCGTATCATTCAACCGTTCTGGAAAACGGTCTGACTGTCATCGTACATGAAGATCACAAGGCGCCTATCGTGGCCGTGAATGTCTGGTACCATGTGGGCTCCAAGGACGAACGTCCCGGACGCACCGGCTTCGCCCACCTCTTTGAACATCTGATGTTTAACGGCAGCGAGCACTTCAACGACGATTGGTTCAAGGCGATGGAGCGGGTCGGCGCCACCGGCATGAACGGCACCACGGGGCAGGATCGGACCAACTACTTTCAAGAGGTGCCGCGCGATGCGCTGGCCTTCGCGCTCTGGATGGAGTCGGACCGCATGGGCCACCTGCTCGGCGCATTGACGCAGGAGCGGCTGGACGAGCAGCGCGGCGTGGTGCTGAATGAGAAACGCCAGGGCGACAACCAGCCGTACCGCATCGCTTGGCGGTTGATCACGCAGAATACATGGCCCGCCGGCCACCCTTATTCGTGGGAGGTGATCGGTTCCGAAGAGGATCTGAAAGCCGCCACGCTTGAAGATACGCATGCGTGGTTCAAAGAGTTCTACGGCCCCGCGAATGCGGTGCTGGTGATTGCGGGTGATGTTGATACAAACGAGGCGGTGGAACTGGCGCGACGCGCGTTCGGCGACATTCCGCCGGGGCCGCCGGTGCAGCGTCACAAGGCGTATGTAGCGAAGCGGAGCGGCACGCAGCGCATGACTGCGCAGGATCGCGTGCCGCAGGCACGGCTCCACAAGGTTTGGAACATTCCGCCGTACGGCACGACCGAAGGCAATCTGCTCAGCGTAGCGGCGGGCGTTTTGGCGGACGGGAAAACATCGCGCCTCTACCGTCGTCTGGTTCACGATGAGCAACTGGCAACGGACGTAAATGCCTGGGCAGGCCTGAGTGAGATCGCGGGCCAGTTCATGATCATCGCCACCGTCCGTCCCGGCGTGCCGGTGGACGCGGTTGAACAGGCCATCGACGAAGAGGTGGCGCGCTTGCTTAAAGAGGGGCCGGAAGAGGATGAACTGCAGCGGATCAAAGCCGGCTTCGAGGCGGATTTCGTGCGCGGCTGCGAGCGGGTGGGCGGGTTCGGCGGCAAATCGGATGTGTTGGCGCGCAACGCTGTGCTGACCGGCGACCCGGCGTATTACAAGACGGTGTTGCGTGAAACGCTTGGCGCGACGCGTACGGCGGTGCGTGATACCGCGCGCGCTTGGTTGTCGGATGGCGCGTTCGTGCTCACCGTTGAGCCGTTCCCCGAGTATCGCGCATCGACCAACGGCATGGACCGCTCTGCCGTGCCGTTCCCGACATTGAAGCCGCAACCGCAGTTGCCGGCGTTCCAGCGAGCGACACTCGCCAACGGGTTGCGTGTGGTGCTGGCCGAGCGACAGGAAACGCCGCTGGTTCAGATGGCGTTGCTGGTGCCTTCTGGTTTCGCGGCGGATCGCGGCGGCGTGGCCGGCACGGCGAGTCTGGCGGCAGCGATGCTTGACGAGGGTACGCGGAGCCGCGACGCGCTGGCGCTCAGCGCAGAACTCGATGCGTTGGGGGCGCGTCTCAGTACGGGGTGCGGACCGGACACGATCACGGTGTCGCTCAATACGCTGACACGCCATCTGGACAAGGCGGTCGAACTCTTTGCCGACGTGGTGGTGAATCCGACCTTTCCCGAGAGCGATTTCAAACGTCTGCAACAGCAACGGCTGGCGGCGATCCAACGTGAAAAAAGCGACCCTAACGGCGTGGCGTTGCGCGTGCTGCCGCGCTTGGTGTTCGGAGCGGGACATCCGTATGCCGCGCCGCTCAGCGGGAACGGCGATGAGGCGGGCGTGGCCGCGCTTACGCGCGACGACCTGCAACGCTTTTATGCGCGCTGGTTCCGTCCCGAGCAGGCCACGTTGACGGTGGCCGGTGCGGTCACGCTCGAAGAGTTGCTGCCGATTCTGGAGCGCCGTTTCGGAAAGTGGCGGGCGGTGTCTAAAGATAGCGGCGCCCTGCCGTTTGAGGGGTTGGACGCATCGGCGCACGTCGCTAAGCGCACGTCGATCCTCTACGTGATCGACCGTCCTGACGCCGCGCAGTCGGTGATTGTGGCAGGATGCCCGGCGGCGGCGAAACGCGAGGCGGACGAGGCGGCTATTCAGGTGATGAATACGATTCTGGGCGGCTCCTTCACGAGCCGCATCAACATGAACCTGCGCGAGGATAAACACTGGAGTTACGGGGCGCGCACGTCGCTGCTTGATATGAGGGGCGAGCGGGCTTTCCTGTGTTCGACGTCCGTGCAGGCCGACAAGACGTCGGAGGCGTTGCGCGAGTTGAAGCAGGAGGTGCTTGGGATGCAGACGGAGCGGCCACCGACATCCGCAGAGGTGGAGAAGGTGGTCACCGATCTCACGCTGCGATTGGGCGGACAGTGGGAAACGCTGAGTGCCGTTGGCGATGTGATGCAGCAGGTGGTTCGGCTTGGACTTTCTGAAAACTATTTTCGTGGGTACGCGGAGGCGCTGCGCGGCGTGACCGTGCCGGATGTCCGGGCGGCGGCAGCGCATGTGGCGCGTGCCGAGTCGCTGGTGTGGTTGGTGGTGGGCGACCGTACGCGGCTGTTGCCGGAACTTGAAGCGCTGGGATGGGGGCCGGTGACGGTGCTGGACGCCGAAATGAGTCAACCATGAAACACATGAAACTTCATGAAATGTGGTGGTGTGCCCTATGCGAACTCTGGTGATTGATCGTTCCTCTGGTCACCCCAGTATGGCGGTGTTTGAGGATAACGTGTGTGTGTGCGAAAAGGTATGGGACGGCGAGCCGTCTCGCGCCCCCGCATGGATGGCGGAACTTGCCGACGTGATCGCCGCGCACGGATGGAACGGCGCGTCCTTTGATGAGTTCGTGTGCGGGCTCGGCCCCGGATCGTTTTCGGGCATCCGCGCCTGCCTCGCCGCGTTGCAGGGATTGGCGCTGCCGGACGGCAAGCCGGTCTATGGGATCGCCAGCGCGGCGGCAGTGGCGTTGGGTCAGGCCGAAGGCGAGGAGCGCGTGACAGTGGTGGGCGACGCGCGACGCAACCGGCTTTGGTGCGTCACGTATGAGGTGCAGCCCGCCGCTGCACAGGTGCGCATGCCGGGCGGTGGATTGCCGACGCATACGGCGGAAGATTTTCGGTTGGTGCCGTCCGAAGCGCTCGGAAGCGTGGTGCCGGATGCGGCGCGTATCGTGTCGCCGGATTGGGAGCGGCTGGCGTCGGTGTTGCGTGCGACGTTTGCGGAGGATCGGTTAGTGGCGCGCACGGTGTATCCTGTTGCGGCGGATATGGGACGGCTGGCGCTGGCGATGCCGGCGAGCCGTGTGCGCGAGCCGTTGCCGATCTATCTGCATCCGGCGGTGGCCGCCGCAGTGGGGTGATGGGATGAGAAGTTGGTTGATGAGGCTCTTGCAAAAACCCTCGTGGCATGGGCGTCCCGCCCATGAAACACGGGCAAGATGCCCGTGCCACACCTGTTCCCGACTTGCCTTCCCTGTTTTCGCCAGAAACGAACGATCTTCGCACATCCCTGCCACTCGCCGATTGCGCATGCGGACGGCATTAGTTGCTGTGTTTGTGGGGTGGTGCGCGTGTCTGGCGGCGTCTGGTGAGACTGTATACCGCCGCAGCATGGAGCGGGTGGCGAGCATGGATCCGGCCAATGCGGCGTCGATCTATGCGGCGCGTTCGTCGCAGCTCGTGTACGAGACGCTACTGGAGTACGACTACCGCGCGCGTCCGTACCGGTTGATTCCCGGCCTGGCGGCGGCACTGCCGGAGGTGCAGTCGAACGGATTGGTCTATGTGGTGCGGCTTGATCCTGAGGCGCGTTTTCAGCCGGACGCCTGCTTCGGGCTGGATGCGGACGGGCGCGCGCGGGGGCGGGCGGTCACGGCGGATGACGTGGTGTTTTCGTTGAAACGGCTGGGGGATCGGCGTGTGGCGTCGCCCGGCGAGTGGCTGGTGCTTGATACGATCCGTGGCATGCGGGCGTTCGCGGAGGCGTCGATGAGCGGTACGGCCACGGATTACGCGCGTCCGGTGAGCGGGCTGGAGGCGCTCGACGCGCAGACGGTACGCATCACGCTGACGCGGCCGGCGCATCAGTTTATCTGGTATCTCGCGATGTGCTTCACGGCGGTCGTGCCGCGCGAGGCGGTCGAGCAGTACGGTGCGGCGTTCGGCAGTCACGCGGTGGGCACAGGGCCGTACCGGCTGGCCGAGTGGCGGCGCAACCACCAGATGGTCTTTGCGCGTGATCCGGCGTGGCGCGGCTGGCGCAAGGGGCCTGCGGCGCTGGTGCCGGGGGCGGACGAGGTACCCTTTGACCGGGTGGTCTATTCGGTGGTCGATGATGTGTCAACGCAATGGCTCTGCTTTCTGGCCGGCGAGTTGGATTTTTTGGGTGAGGTCTCACGTGACAATTGGGATGTGGTGATCGACGGTGCGGGCGGTCTGATCGAGCCGCTGAAGCAACGCGGCATCACGCTCTACTCCATGCCCACGCTTGAGGTCGCCTACATCGGCATCAACATGGAAGACCCCGTGCTGGGCTCAAACCGCGCGTTGCGCCAAGCACTCAACTGCGCGTTTGACAGCGCGGCGTGGGTGCGGTTTTTCAATCACCGCACGATCGTGTGCGACGGCCCCGTACCGCCGGGCACCGACGGGCGTTTGGAGACGCCGTTTCCGTATGCGTACGATCCGGAGCGCGCGCGGGCGCTGCTGCGCGAGGCGGGGTATCCAGACGGCATCGATCCGCAGACCGGCAAACGGTTGGAGTTGACCGTGGACTTGGGACGGACCTCGCAGGACGCACGCGAGTCGACAGAGTTGCTGGCCTCGTTTTACGGGCGCGTGGGCATTTCGTTGAAGGCGCAATATCACAACTGGCCCACGTTTCTGCGGCGCGTTTCCGAACGCCAGAGCCAGATGTTCCGCATCGGTTGGGTAGGGGACTATCCAGACGCGGAAAACTTCCTTCAGCTCTTTTACGGGCGCAATGTGTCGCCGGGGCCCAACCGCTGCAATTACGCTAATCCGCGTTTTGACCAGTTGTACGAGGCCGCTTGCGCGGCACAAGGCGAGGCAACACGCAACCGTTATTGGGCCGAGGCGCAAGAGCTGGTGCGCGAAGATTGCCCGTGGGTTTTTCTGCACTTCCAAAAGGCCTACAGCCTTAGCCACGCCAGAGTACGGAACTATATGCCGTCCGATTTTCCGTACGGAACGGAAAAGTATCTGCGGACACCGGTAGCGGGCGATGGGCGTTGATTGATTTTTCAGTTGTATAAAAGAGGAGGAAAAAGATGCGCGGAAAGTGGCTTGGATTAGCGGTAGGACTCGTGGGGGGCGTGTGTGCCGCATGGGCGGAGGTGCCGTTGCGTGATGACGCGCAAGGGACGCTATTCGGGACGGATCGTTTTGCGGTGCGGATTGATGCGCGGAACGGTTGGATAGCTGAAGTGCTGTGCGACGGCCAGCCGGTCGTGACAGCACCGGCGACTGCGCAAGCCTATGATATCCGCCAAGACGGGGCGTGGGTCACCGGCGGCGGTCAGGCGATTGAGCGGCTTGGCGTGGAGCGCGTGTCGTCCGACACGATCCGTTGTCGGACGCGAGCGGGCACGTGGACGGTTGACGCCTTTCTCCAGCTTGATCCGGAACGGCGCAGCGTGCGCCGCTGGTTCGATGTGACGTGGCATGGCGCGTCGGCCACGAAGATCAAGTCCTTCTGGATACGCGGTGGCGTGTTGCCGCTTGCGGAGGGCGGACGCTATCTGCTCCCCGCGCAGTATCCGCCGCGTAGCGTCGCGGCCGCTGAGTTGACGGCTGACCGCCGCACCGGCAGTTGGCGCAGTCCGTATGTGGTGATCGGCGAAAATGGCCGCGGCTGGTCGGTGATGTGGGCGCTGGATGAATTACAACCCTATGCCGACCGCGGCAGTACAGGCGTGGAGGAGGGACGCGGCGAGATCCGTATTACGCAATCTTTCAACATGCAGGGGCATGTACGCAACGGCGTGACGCAACGGGTTGGCGACTCATGGCTCTGGGTGCAGCCGAACGATGCAGAGACGGCGCTGCGACGTCTGCCCGAGTGGTTCGCCGCAGTCGGTCAGATGCCGCCGGAGGGGCGACCGGAGTGGCTCAAGCGCGTGATTCTCTACTCGTTTCATCCGGGTGGCACGATCGGCTCGAACTGCCGCGATCTCGGTGGCTTTCCTGCTGCCACTGCCCTGCTGCCGCATATCGACGGCTTGGGCTGCAATGCGATCTGGCTGATGCCGCTTGAGGATAAATCGATCTACTGGCCGCGTGACTACTACAAGTTGCAAGAGGGGATTGGCACGCCCGATGACTTCAAGGCGTTCACGGCGCGTGCCCGTTCGCTTGGGATGCGCGTCTGGCAGGATTGCGTACCACACGGCGGTTGCAATGAGTATCCGCGCGCCAAAGAGCATCCTGAGTGGTTGGCGCAGAACGAGGACGGCTCGACGCTCCACTACTGGTGCTTTGATTTCAACTGGCCGACTTGGGTCGACTACATGCGCGGCGTGGTCTCCTTTTACATGCGTGAATACGGATTGGACGGATTCCGCATCGACGCATGCGGCGGTAGCAAAATCCCGAACTGGAATCCAGACATCCCGTATGCACGGGCCAGCCACGCACAGGCGCAGGGGGGATTCGCCATGCAGCGCGCCTTGCGCGAGGAGGTACGCAAGGTCAAGCCGGATGGCGCGAATCTGGCCGAGGTCGGCGCGAGCGTGCATGGTGCGGTCAGCGACTCCACCTACGATTTTGAACTCTGCTACCATGTGCTGCATGATTTCCGGCGCTCTCCGGCCGATGTGTTTGTGCCGCGTCTGCGCCGCTGGCTGCATGAACAGCAATACGCCGAGGTGCCGGACTTGGTGCGCATGCGTCATGTGGAGAGCCATGACAGCCTGCGCTCCGGTTTATGGTACGGCGCGGATGCGCAACGTGCGCTGGTGGCGTTGATCAGTTGGATACACGGCATCCCAATGGTCTATCACGAGATGGAGGACGGCCATTATGAAGCGTACCGCCACATCTTTCATGTGCGGCGGCATGTGCCGGAGTTGAACACAGGAACGGCGGACTATTTGAGTGTGACCGCGCCGGACGGTGTGTTCGCGTGTCTGCGGAGCGGGGAGCGGCCCGCACGCGCCGATGCGGCGTGGCACGAGGAGTATGCTTGGGACACGCGGCCGAGTGCTGCGGCGCGCGCGTCGGTGGTGCTGGTGAATCTGAACGGGACTGTGGTGACAGGCAAGGTGTCGGTGCCGAAGGCGAGCTTGCCTGCAGCGTTGCAGGGTGCGGCATGGGCTCGGGATTTGATGAACGGCGAGCGCGTGGCTTTGCATGAGGGTGTCTGCGAGGTGTCGCTGTCGGCGTTCGGGTACACGGTTCTGCGGTTGGAGAGCGCGACGTTGCCGTCGTGTACGCCGGTGCCGGAGGAAGCGGTGTCAAAGCCCGCTGTTGCCGCGCGCGCGGACGGTGCGACACTGCGGGTCGGTCCGTTGGTGGCCGATGCCAAAACCGGATGGGCGCGTGCGTGGCGTACCGGATGGCGGCGTGAGACGTCGCTGAGCATGGACGTGGCGTTGCCGGCCGGTTGGGGCGCCAAGGCTGTGGCACCTGCCCGGTTGAACGCCGTGACGGACGGCGTGGACGCCGAGTATGTGTGGCAGGGGAACACGCTGACGGTGCAGCAGCGTGAGGCGGATGACGGTGTAGAAATCAAGGCCGCGTGGCCGGATGGCGCACCGGTCGATGCGGCGTTGGTGATCACGCTCGACGAGGCGCGCGCCTGGTATGCGGATACGGCAGAGGGACGTTTCGAGAGTCCGTTCCGTGTGCGGCATCCGGACATGACGATGCTGGGTACCGTCGGCTCGATTTACCGCTTGCCGCAGGGCGGTGCTGTGCTGTGGGACTCGCGTCGCCACCCCTTCGGCTTGGATGGTGTGCATGCCCGTGTAGGGGTCCGGTTGCCTGACGGGCGTGACCTTGCGTTGACCTTTGATCCTGCGCGGTTGCCGGCTTCGGTACGGTTGTTGGAGCGCGTGGGGGACCGGCACGGCTTGAATGTGGCCGTGGTGTGGCGCGGTGACGAGCATGGCGTGACGTCAGGCGTGGATGAGGTGCGTTTCCATATCCGCTCCGCGCGCGAGCGTGAGGCGGTGTCGCCGGGCAGCGGCGATCCGCGCTTGATCGCGGTTGGCGGCGGTTGGCAGTTTGAAAACGCGCACTACCGCGCACGACTCAGTCGTGCCGGCACGCTGGTTGGGCTTTGGCGGCGTAACGGCGATGCGTGGCAGACGATCGTGCAGAAAGACGGCCTGTACACCGACAAAGGCTTCGCAGAGGACCGCAAGTACATCGCGCAGGAAAATGACGTGGAGGCTAGCGCGCGCATTGAGCCAGCGGGGGCGGACGGGATACGCCTGCGGGTCACAGGCGAAATGCGGGGGTTCGGCCGGTTTGAGAAGTTGGGACATCCGGTGCGCTTCAACAGCGTCTTCACGCTGGGAGAAGGACCCGCGTTCCGCCGGTTCACGGCATTTCAAAGTACTGCGGCTACAGGCCGTGCCTTTCTCTCGCAACGCACCGCCTTTGACGGGGCAGCGCGTGCAGTCTTCAGCGATGCGGCGGGCACTATCTTGTCGCGTGACGCATACACTGCTAAAGCACGCACCTGCGAAACGGCGAAGGCGAAAGACCCGTCGCGATTGCCCACCGACATCCGTATCGCATGTGCGGACGGCGTCACAGTGCGCCTGGCGGATCTGAGATGGACCGGCGTGCGACCGGGCAATGTGTTCCTGCACGGCCAGGATCTGCATCTGGCTTGGCTGGACGGGGACACGGGCACGGCGGGGCCGAATGCTTGGCACGGGGTTTCGATGAGCGTCTCGTGTGAAGAGGATGCGGTCGCCACGCCGGATGATGCGGCGCAAAGCATTGCGGCGGTTGCCGCTCCAGTCGGTTTGGTGCGGGATGGCAGTTTCGATGGGTACGGTGCAATCGGCGGGGCGTTGCGGCTGGTGCGGTCGGGGCTCGACTGGCCGTCGGAGCGGGCTGCGGCGCAGGTGAGTTGGCGTCTGCCGGAGGGCGCTGAGATTGTGCGTGAAGGGGGCAATCCGTGTGCACGCGTCGATGGTGACGGAGCATCTTATCGGTTGATTCATCAGACGTTGGCGGCACGGGCGCTCACGCCGGGAACCACTTTGCGGCTCACCGCCCGCATGCGCGGCGAGGGGGTTCAGAAGGGGGACATCGAGTGGAAAACCGCCTGTCTGCGCTGGTGTGTGCAGACCAAGGGGCGTACGGATTATCAGACGGTTAGCTTGCCGGTGGGGGACAGCGCGTGGCGCGAATACAGTGTGACGGTCACGTTGCCGCAGCAGTTCAGCAGTGTGGCGATAGAGGCCGGTCTCAACGGTAACCGAGGCCGGGTCTGGATCGACGACGTACGGGTTACGGAAGAGAAATAAAACAGCGAGGCCGACCCCGGATGGGATCGGCCTCGCTGTCAGATCAAATCATGCGGGTGAGATTACCAGCGGGTCTCGCGGGATTCGCGACGCTCGCCACCACGTTCGCCGCCACGACCGCCGCCACCGCGACCGCCACGGAAGCCACCGCCACCGCCGCCACCGAAACCGCCACCGCCGCGGCGTTCTTCGCGCGGCTTCGGCTGCGACTCATTCACGCGCAGCGGGCGACCGTCCAACTCCTGGCCGTTCAGGGCGTCGATCGCCGCCTGGGCTTGGGCGCGGTCAGGCATCTCGACGAAGCCGAAACCCTTGGAGCGGCCCGTCATGCGGTCGGAAACGACGCGCGCGGAAGCAACCTCGCCGTATGCGGCAAACGCGTTCCGCAGGGACTCATCATTCGTCGAATAGGCAAGATTGCCAACATAGATGTCCATGTCTCTGTCCTTCTCTCTCTACTTCACTCATGCCATGTTTGTTCATTGTCCGGCGGAACCGGCTCCCATGGCCAAAACCGATCCCGTAGGCAACCTGCCTATCCTGCGCGGTTCACAGATGTAAACCTACGGCAGTCCCAAATGTGGTCTCCGTTGGAATGCTGGAAGAGTCAGAAGGACGCGAGAACGCTGAACCGCACGAGAGAGGCTGGCGTCATGACGAACCTAGGCTTTCTAGCCTCCACACTTCAAAAAGTCACCTGCCGCCCTGTTTCAGGCGTCTCCTCCGTCACAACGAACTGAGACCCGGAACCCTGCGCTCCGGGATGATGAAAAAATCAGCCGTCCTGCAATCAATGTCGTTAGTATTGTCTTTTTTGTGACACGATGTCAATACTGCGAAAAATTATTTTTTTATTTTTTTGTTTTAACCGCGAATTGCGCGAATTATGCGAAAAAGCACAGCACTGTTTTCGTTTGTTTCGTGTTTTATGGTTAGGAATTGAGCATTGAGCGTCGGTTCACTACTTCTTCCCGCTATTAACTATTCACTATCGTCATTCACTCTCTCCTCGACGGATGCGCCCATTTAGACTACCATCTGGAAACAGTTGAATGGTGGTTCATGCGAAACGGCGGAGGCAGTATGGAGAAAACGTGGGTTCCGGTTGTCTTATTGGCGTGTTTTGTGTGTCAGGCGCTTCGGGCGCAGTCGGGCGCGTGGGCGGTGGATGCCGATGGCACATGGGCAGATACCGCAAATTGGCTGGATGGTGTGGTGGCGTCCGGTCCTGGGGCGACGGCATTTTTCACAAACTCGGTGAGTGCGCGGCGTACGGTCGAGGTGACGGCTCCGGTCGACATCGAGGTGTTGCGGTTCGGTTCGCCGAACTATAACAGTTGGCGCTTGACCGGTGACGGGCCGATCACTCTGGGGGGCGTCGCCAAGCCGCGTATCGGTTCGACAGCCGACCGACGGGTCGAAGTCCTGACGCCGTTGGCGGGGACGAACGGCGTCATCAAGGAGGCTCTGCCCGGAGATATTGAGTTGGCGGGCGACAACTCGGGCCTTGCGGGTCTGGTCGAGTTACGGAGCTACACGCTGGCGCAGACTATGTCGAAGTCTGCCGCATCGCCGGCACCGTTAGTGCGTGACTATTTCCCGACCGGTGGCGTGATCATGGCGGGGGGACGCTTGGAGTTGTTGGGCCGCAAGAATGGCAACGCCGTTGTCTCGCCGGACTGGACTTTGGTTCAGGATTCGGTACGCGTACAGGCGTCCGCCACCAATGCCACGGTCACCCTCGCTCCAGGACAGCAGGTGACGGGCAACGGGATTCCCGCCGGTACGTACATTCGCCAGATTTTGGACGGCTCGAATCTCGTGCTGAGCGCGGCGGCGGAGCAGTCGGGTACCGAGACGCTGACCTTCGAAGCCGCCGCTTTCCGTTCGGAGCAGCTTTTGCAGCGGGTGCGTGTGGAGAATGGACAAGATTTCCGGATCCATCGCAACGGCGGCAGTTCGTTCACGGTCGAGGTCGATCGCGTCTACGGGCCCGCCAACTGGGCGCTGAAAAACGGTGACGCGGTGGTCAAGGTGCCGGGGCTGCGTGAGCACCGGGGCACCCTGCAGTTGCACAGCGTGGATTTGACGCTGGCGCCCAAGAGTGTTACGCGCCAGCCTGCGGCGGGGCCGGTCTTTCATGTCGATGCCTCGTGCGAGGACACGTTGGTCTTCGACGGTGGTGGCAACGAGGTTGTGGAGTGGCACGATGTAAACGGTAATGGCCTTTATGCCAAAGCACCGGGCTTGAAACCGACGCTGCTGCCGGATGCGCTGAACGGCCGGCCGGTGGTGGATTTCGGTCCCTTCGGCACTAGCCCCTACATGCATTGGTACGACGCGCAGGGCAAGATTGAACTGACGTCAATCCGTGCGGTTTTCTGGGTGTTGGGCAGCCAGAACGGCGGCGGGTTTCTGCTGGGCGCGTCGACCACTGCACACTTTCATCGCGGTAATGCCCCGAACGGCGTGTTCTACCCGATCATGACGTCCTCTCAGCTCTGGGGGCATGATTGGAACACCTATCCGGGCGGCGGACGTGTCGAGACCTACATCGACGGCATGCGCGCCGGGGCGTCTGCCGCGCTCAACGGCGGTTATCAGGTGATTGCCTGCCAGATCGCCACGAACGTCACGGCCGGCGGGTTCGCCACAGACCGCAATCACTTCCCAGACCGTCGTGGCGGACAGCGGTTGGCCGAGGTCATCATTTATGACCGCCCGCTGACTGAACTGGAGCGCATCGAGACCGAAGAGTACCTCATGGCAAAATGGTTTGGTGATACGCGCTGGGATTCAGGCGGCCAAGACCCGGTCGTTAATGATCTGAATGCACAGGGCGTGCGCACGGTAAATACGCCCGACAGCGGGGTGGCGACGATCGGGCGTCTTTCGGGAGGCGGTAGGCTGGTGAAAAACGGCGGTAGCGATCTGGCCATCGTCGACGCGCAGGAGTATGCCGGGATGATCGCGCTGAGCGACGGGGGCTTGCGCTTGACTGCCGCGGCCGTGCCCGAAGCACCAGCGGCGGATGCCTATTTCCATGTAGATGCCAGCGTGGCGGAGTCTTTGACCTTGGACGAAGAGGGGCGAGTATTAGCCTGGCAGGATTGGCGCGGCAACGGGCTCGCGGCTACAGCGATGCCAGACTTCAATGCGCCTGCTTCATTGGCGCACGCTTTGAATGGACATCCGGTGGTGGATTTCGGGGCGATCGGCTCGCGTCAAGCACTCGCCTGGAATCACACGAACGACGCAATCCGCGCGGCGTTTGTCGTCTTCCAGAGCCTTTCCGGTAACGCGCAGTTGCTGGGAGGTATGTCGGGACAACCGCAGGACTTCTACCGCAATGGTTCCGGTCCGCTCTATCGTGATGGCACGGTTGCTGGCGATATGGCTAGCCGTGCGGTGGTCTATGGCGCAAACTATGTGGACGGTTGGCGCGTTGAACCGCTGGTCACGCCGCTGCCGTCCAGTTTTTGCGTGGTCAGCGTGATCCCGACAACCCCTGCGCGTGCCAGTGCTTTTGCTCTGGATCGCAGCGTGACCTCCCGCTCGGGCGGACAGCGCCTGGCCGAAGTGATCCTCTACACGCATACGCTTACGGATCAGGAGCGGCGCGACACCGAAGCCTATCTCATGCGCAAGTGGCTGAATCGCGCGGCACCGGGTTACGGCGCGCCTGAATTGGCGCAGGTCCCGACGGTCTCGTACGCGGGGGCCGCGCTCCCCGTGCGTGTTGATGGTGACGGTACGGCTGCTCTGGGCCAGTTGACCGGCAGCGGCACAGTGGTCAAAAGCGGCAGCGGCACATTGACGTTGGGTTGCGGTGCACTGGGATTGATCGGTGCGGTCGAGGTGGAAGAAGGGGCTGTCTCGGCAGTGGCGCCATCTAGCGCGGCCCCCGCGTCGTTCCCGGTTTTCCATGTGGATGCCACGCAGACCAACCGGATGACATTCGTGCAGGAGAACGGCACAAATTTCATCACGCGCTGGCCGTCATGCGCGCCTGTCTCCAATGCTGCGGTTGAACGCGCGGGATACCGGCTGCCGTATTTGATCGAGAATGATCTGAACGGCTTGCCGGCTGTTGGGTTCGGCCCGTTCGGTAGCACGGGGGGCTGCTTGAGGTGGGAGACCGCCGTGAGGACCATCCGGTCAGTTTTCGTCGTGCTCGGAAGTCAGGAGGGCGGCGCGTATGTGTTGGGCGGAACCGGCACAGCGCATTTCCACCGCGGTGTCCGCCGTAACAATACATTCCTGCCGGTCACCAAAGACAATGCGCTCTATGGCTATGACGTCTCGCCAAACGTCCTCAACGGGATGACCTATCTGGATGGCGCACGCGTAGCGAGTCCGACTGTGCAAGCGCTCTCGGGCGGGTATCAAGTGATTGAGGCGATGACGCTCGATGTGGTGACCGCCGATCTGTTCGGTGGCGACCGGGCATTCACTGATCGGGCGGGCGGTTTGCGTTTGGCGGAGGTGATTGTGTACGATCGGCCGCTGACTGAGTTCGAGCGTGTGCAGACAGAAAACTACCTGATGGCCAAGTGGTTCGACAGACAGCCGCTGGGTGCGGGGCTCGGCACGGTCAGACTCACGGACGGGACGGGTGTCCAAGCCGAAGGTTCGCCGGTCACACTCAACCGCTTGGTCGGCGAGGCGGCGGTCGTCAAGACCGGCGATGACATGCTGACGCTCCGCGATACCACCGCCTTCACGGGTACGGTGGAGGTGACTGCCGGCACCCTGAATCTGGCAGTGCCGGCCGCGCCGCTCGCGCCGCCTGCGGGTACGCTCTTTTGGGTGGACGCCGCCACACCCGGCACGATTGATGCCGACGAGGCTGGCGGTGTGATCGAGTGGCGCGATGTCACCGGCAACGGCCGCCACGCGCGCCCGCGTGCAGGGCGTAGCGCCCCGACGCTGACAGGCAATAAAGTCGCCGGATTGCCGGTGGTGGACATGGGGCCCTACGGTATCGCCGGTGGCACCGGCATGTTATGGAATGAGCGGATCACCGGCATGCGGACGGTCGCATGGGTGCTCGACAGCCAGACGAGCGGCGGTTATCTGCTGGGCGCGACGAACGCCACTACCTTCCATCGCGGGCCGCCGCCGGAAGGCGGGGAGATCAATGTCACAAATTTCACCCACCGTAATTTCATGCTTTCAAAGAAGTGGGGTGCCGTCATGCCGACTGCCACGTATACGAACGGGGTGTCGGTCGACCCGGATGTAACCCCGTTGTCAGGCGGCTATCAAATCATCGTGATGACGTGGAACGGTGGCACCTATGCAGACGGTTTTGCGTTTGACCGTCTGATGGGCGACCGCTACGGAGGCCAGCGGCTGGCGGAGTTTTTGGTGTATGACCACGTCATCACCGAACAGGAACGGTTGGATTTGGAAGCTTACCTGAATCAAAAATGGTTCCGCGTGCAGACAGCAGGTTATGAGCGTCCGGTGACGCATACCGGTGTGATCCTGCATGAGGGCGCGGCGTTGACGATGGACGGCGGCGAGCAGTCGGTCACCACCCTGTCCGGGGCGGGCGCGGTGTCGAACGGTACGCTTGTGGTGACGGAACGCTTGAGCCCAGGGATTGCTGCGGGGGCATGCGCTACGCTCGCTGTCGACGGCAATCTGACACTGGGTGCTGGTGTTGAGTGCGTGATTGATGTGGATGCGCTAAATGCGGACGCGATCACCGTGAGCGGCGGACTGTCCTTGGCGGGTACCGGCACAGTCGCGGTGCGGTCGTCGGTTCCGGCGAATGTCCTGCTGGGAATTGGCAGCATTCCTGTATTCGCCTTCGATGTTTTGGATGGCGCGCAACACCTGTCCGCATGGAGCGTTACAGGAGTGCCGCCGGGCTACAGTGCCCGGTTGCTCGTGGAAGGACAGACCGTCCGCTTGGCCTTCGCCGCAGACGGCACGCTGATCTTGGTGCGTTAAGTCTGCGATTCAGACAGTGGGGAAGCGGGCGGGGATTGCGCGTCTGGTTGACAGGTAGTCGGCGTCAAGGACAGCAAGTGTTAGCGGGGTGTTGAGCGACGGAATGCCCCGGCCGGGGACGTCCGTCACCCGGTGTCCGTTTTCCCTGTTTTTTTTTCAAAAAAATGTCCACTGTCTGAATCGCAGCGAAGGAGCTTCGGCACTTGCATGGACAGCCAAGGTTGCGTTATACTGGATCTCAATGGGCAGAGGCGTTCCTTTGCGGCGTGTTCGGGGGAAACGGAATGGTGCCGGACGCCGATGCGCCAGCAGATGGTAGTATGTCATGATGATTGATAAAGATAATCAGGGAGCCGCAACCGCCACCGTGACGGTGGGCGATGTCGTTTTTGGTGGTCAGCGATTGGTGCTGATCGCCGGTCCTTGCACAGTGGAGGATCGGACGCAGATGATTGAAATCGCTTGTGCCGTGAAGGAGGCGGGCGCGGTGATGTTGCGGGGCGGGGCTTTCAAGCCGCGCTCATCGCCCTACGCTTTTCAAGGCCTGTGTGAGGAGGGTCTCGAGATTCTGGCGGAAGCGCGCGAGCGCACCGGGCTGCCGGTCGTGACGGAAGTCCTGGAATCCTCACAGTTGCCGATCGTCGCGGCGGTGGCGGACATGTTGCAGATCGGCTCGCGCAACATGCACAACTCTGTCCTGCTGCGCGATGCCGGTGCCAGCGGCAAGCCTGTGCTGCTCAAACGCGGCATGAGCGCTACGATCCAGGAGTATCTGTATGCGGCGGAGTATGTCTTGAGCGCGGGCGGGCGACATGTGGTGCTCTGCGAGCGCGGCATCCGCACGTTCGAGACCGCGACGCGGTTCACGCTTGATCTAAGCGTCGTGCCGCTGCTGAAGGAGCAGACTTGGTTGCCGGTGATCGCGGACCCGAGCCACGGAACGGGCAAGGCATCGCTGGTGCCGCCCATGGCCCGCGCGGCGGTGGCCTGCGGCGCGGACGGCTTGATCATGGAGGTCCACCCCTTTCCGAATCGCGCGCTGTGCGATGGCGACCAGAGCGTGACGCCGGAAATGTATAGCAACTTGGTCAAAGAACTGCGGGCGATCGCCCAGGTGGTGGGGCGGGAAGTTTAGCTGTCGGATGCGCTCTGCGCCGCCGAGCGGTTCTCGACTGGCGCGGGCCGGAAAACGCAAACGGAAACGAGAGGCCGGAGGCGGTAAGCCGCCGGAGAGTTGAGGAGACGGGATGAAGCGAGTAGTGGCGGTGGTGGTGATCGGTGCCGCAGTGTGTGCGGGGGCGGCTTCGTATGTCTCGCCCGAATGTCTGGCCGTGGCACCGGACGGCAGACGTGCCTATGTGACATCGGCGACCGGCGGTCGTCTGCTGGTGATGGACCTCGATAACGCCAAGGTCACGGGCGAGTGGCTGCTCAAGAATAAAACGGAGCGACCGAGTGGTTTTTGGTCTTCAATTTTCGGTGGTGGCGCGGCGAGATCAGCAGATCCGAGCGGTGTCGCCGTGGCACCGGACGGAACGGTTTTCGTGACCGGCGGCGGGGCGGGGGGGTTCGTGCAGAAATTTACGGCGGACGGCACACCGGCTGTGCAGGCGGCAGCCGGCCACACGCCACTCGCGCCGGTCGTGAGCCCTGATGGTTCCACGCTTTACGTACCCTGCCGTTTCGACTCCTGTGTCAGGGTGTTCGACGCCCGCACGCTGAGTGTCAAGGCGACGGTACCGGTGCAGCGCGATCCGGTTGCAGCGGCGCTCGGCGCAGGTGGTCGTCTGCTGTTTGTGGCGAACATGCTGCCGTTCTGCCCCGCCACCAATGCGGTTGTTGCGGCATCGGTTAGTGTGATCGACACCTCTGCGGACTACGCCGTGAAGCATGTGATGCTGCCCAACGGTTCGACCGGCGTGCGCGGTGTCGGCGCATCGCCGGACGGCAAACAGATCTATGTCACCCACACCTTCGGTCGCTACCAACTCCCGACGACTCAACTCGAGCGCGGCTGGATGAATACGGCGGGGCTCAGCGTCTTTAACGGCGAGACGGGCGCGTATGTCAACACGGCGCTCTTGGATGATGTGGATCTCGGCGCGGCGAACCCTTGGGGCGTGGCGGTCTCTCCAGATGGCAAGCAGTTGGTGGTGGCGCACGCCGGTACACGTGAACTGAGCGTGATCGACCGTGCTGCGTTCCATGCGCGTCTGGACAAGGCGGCGCGCAACGAGAAGGTCACCGAGGTGACGAAGTCGGCGACCGACGTGCCGAACGATCTCTCGTTCCTCGTCTCCGTGCGCCGCCGCGTGAAACTGGACGGCGACGGCCCCCGCGGCGTGATGGTGGTCGGCAACACCGTTTACACGGCGCTCTATTTCGCGGACACGCTGGCGGTCTTATCGCTGAATGACGCGACCGCAGGACCGACAACGGTCGCGCTGGGCGCACCGGTCGATCTCAGTAAGGATCGCGTGCGGCGCGGCGAGATGTTGTGGAACGACGGCACCATGTGTTTCCAGCACTGGCAGAGTTGTGCGAGCTGCCACCCCGAAGGCCGCATGGACGCGCTCAACTGGGATTTGCTGAATGACGGCATCGGGAATCCCAAGCAAAGCAAGAGCCTGATCTACACCCACCTGACCCCGCCGACCATGGTGACCGGTATTCGCCCGGACCTTCAGGCCTGCAACCGCAAGGGGATCACGCACATTCAGTTTTTGGTGCGCCCGGAGGAGGACGCGCTCTGTCTGGACGCCTACACGATGTCCCTCAAACCGGAAATGAGCCCCTACCGCGTCAACGGCGAACTCTCGGCCAAGGCGAAACGGGGCGAGCGGCTGTTCAAGCGCGCCGGTTGCGCGGAGTGCCACCCCGGCGACAAGGTCGGGCCGCAGGGGGAGCGCCTCTATACCAATCTCAAAAAGTATAACCTCGGGCTGGGGATCGGCAATGAAGAGGGGCGTGAATTCGACACTCCCACGTTGATCGAGGTGTGGCGCACGGCACCGTATCTGTACGATGGCCGGGCATTGACCATGCAGGAACTTCTGAAGGGGTGCAATCCGCAGGACAAGCATGGCACGACACAAAACTTGACCGACGAAGAGGTTGATGCGTTAGCGGAGTTTGTGCTATCTCTTTGAGGACGACAGACGGTATCTAGACAAAAAAAGGGATCGTATGCGGAGACTTTTTTACGGCGGTGTGGCGCGACACCAAGAGATGGGAGTTTGGACGGTTGACCGCGGTGTGCCGCAGGTTGTGCGCGGACGTACGATTTCGCAGACCGGTTGGGCTAGCCGTGAGCAGTTGTTGCAGGCATCGGTCGGTGCGAAGGATCCATCAGTCCCGCAACTCTGGCTATGTGGCGGCAGCGGCGAATTGCCACCGGTCTACCAGCGGTATGTGGCGAGCGGCGCGGAAATGCGGCTCATCCGGCGTCACGGGTGTGTCGTTGGGACGGCTTATCATGACGACTTTGCCGAGTATTGCCTGCTTACCGGTGTACTGCCGCCCGATCTGACCGCGTCGCGCGAGGCGCAAACGACGGCGGTTTTCGAGGGCATCGAGGACGCGCTCGCGGATGCCGGCATGACCTTTGCGAACGTCGTGCGCACATGGCTCTACATGGATAACATCCTTGACTGGTACGATCCTTTCAATCGCGCGCGCGATGCGTTTTTCCGGTCGCGCGCGGTTTATGATGGGCTTGTGCCCGCGAGCACCGGTATCGGCAGCGCCAACCTGTACCGCTCAGCGATCACCGCCTGTGCCATCGCGATCAAACCGAGGCAGCCCAGTGCGGTAACAATAGAGCCGATCCCCTCGCCCTTGCAGTGCGCGGCGCTGGAGTACGGCAGTTCGTTCAGCCGGGCGGTGGAGATCGGGACGCCGGAGTGCCGCACGCTGATGGTGTCCGGTACGGCCAGCATCGAACCGGGCGGCGCGACGGCCCATGTGGATGACGTGCCGCGCCAGATCCAACTGACGATGGATGTGATCGAAGCGATTCTGGCGTCGCGCGGCATGGGCTGGCGCAACGTGACGCGTGCGATCATGTACCTGAAGAAGGCCGCCTACATGCCAGAGTGGCAGGAGTGGTTGCGTACACGCTGTCTGGAGCGTCTGCCGCTTATCACGATCGAGGCGGATGTCTGTCGCGACGACTTGCTCGTGGAAGTTGAAGTCGACGCGATAAAACGGGCGTGAAAAAACTCCTGAACAGATGGACCGGCCCCGCGCCGGCGGCCTGGCTGTGCTGGGCGCTCGCGCTCGGGGCCGTGGTGCTGGCTTTCCTCGGTGCGGAGCGTGCCGGTGTCTGGATGGCGCGGCCGATCATGCAGGTCGGTGTTGCGTTTCTGATGCTCGTTTTCTTTTTTGTCGGCGTACGTGCGGTGTTGCGACGCCGCTTCGACTCGGCGCTGCTGCACATTGGGTGCGCCTGCGTGTTGGCCGGATGGTTGATGGGGCGCTATGCGATCCGAACCTCCACAGCCGCGCGTCCCTGTACCGGTTCGATGGTGATGGTCGACGGCGACGAGTCGGACCGTCTGTGGGAAGGGCCGATGCTTGATCAGTATGTGGGGCAACTCCCTTTCTCGGTGCGTCTGGAACGCTTTTTTGTGGAGCGCTACGATCGCAACAGTGACGACCGCAATGCGGGACGCAACGCGCCGGTGCGGGAGTACCGCAGTCGCGTAACGATCACAGAGCCGGGGCGACCGCCTTATGTGGTCAATATACGCGTCAATGAACCGGCCTTTGTATGCGGTTACCACATCTATCAGATGAGCTGGGGCAATAGCACGGATCAACTGGGACGGCCGGTCGTCTATACGGTGCTGCAATTCATCCGTGATCCGGGGCTGAAACTGGCGTATGCCGGCTTCATACTGCTGCTTGCCGGTATCCTGATCTATGCTTGGCGCATCTTCCGCATTCAGGGAACGCAGCCGAGGGAGGTGCCAGCATGACGGTGAAAATGACCGTACAGGGCGGATTGATCTACCTGACGCTGGTGTTCTTTGTGGCGACCATCATCGCGCGGCGCGGCGGCTGGCGCACCATCGGCAACGCCTTCTGGGGGACCGGCTTCGTAGCGGCCGTCGCGTCGGTCATCTGGCGCGGGCTCCACACCGGCCATCCTCCGATGCAGAATCTCTTTGAGTTTTTCCTGTGCATGGCGGCTGCGCTCTGGCCGCTTTCCGTCTTGAGCCGTCGGCACAACGGACTGGACACGACCGTGCAGGATGCGCTGTTGGGCGTGCTGATCCTCATGCCGGCCGGCTTTGTGTTCGGTGAGGATGTGCGGCGTCTGCCCCCGGCTCTGCAAAGTTCGCTCTTTATCCCGCACGTCGGTAGCTATGTGGCCGGGTATGTCCTGCTGGCGCGTGCAGCGCTGATGGCCTTGCCGCTGTTCAAACGGGACATCGCTGGCGACCGATTGCGCCAGACGGAGACGGCCTCACGCCAGACGGCGACGATCGGTTTTGTACTGCTGACGCTGGGATTGCTGCTCGGCTCGCTGTGGGGAAAAATCTGCTGGGGACACTACTGGCAGTTCGACCCCAAAGAGATGTGGTCGCTCGCGACATGGCTGGTCTATGCCGGCTACTTCCATGAACGCATGGTGCACGGCGTGCGCGCGCCGCGCGTTCTGGCGGCATTGCTCTGGACCGGCCTGCTCTTCATCGTGCTGACGCTGACCTGGATCAACCTGTCGCGCCTCTTTGTCGGCATGCACAACTATGCGTGACCGATCAATAGCGACCGAGGTGTTTGTTCATCAAATCCGCCAACCGCGTTTCCAGCCAGGGCGTCACCTTCCAGAAGTCGCGCAGTTCCAGATACTCGCTCACGGCGGCCTGCTGACCCGGCTTTACGCTAAATTCAGCCCGCAGCAGGATGTTCCGCGCCGTAGCCTCGGCCGAGACAAACTCCATCACCTGCACACGGAAACCGAGCACGCGCAGGATCTGCGCACGGAAGGTGTCGGTCAACAGATCAGCCAGTCTCTCACGCAAAATACCGTGGCGTAGCACCGCCCGCATCGGTCCGTCCACTCCAAGCGACTTGTGCAGTTCATGCTGACAGCAAGGCGCGCGCAACAGATAACGGCACTTCCATTCGATGCCACGCGCCAGCGCTTCATCCGTCGCCGTGTCGCAGGCATGCAGACTCAACACCATATCCGGAGCAAACGGCACGTCACTGTCCGCAAGTGTGCCCTCAACGAACGTCACATGCTCCGACACGTCCAGCGCGTCGGCCATCGCGCGCGCTGTCGCAATTACATTGGCCTGCTTGTCGATTCCGCAAACCCTGACATCGAACCCGCGCATGATCGTCAGATAGAAATAAACCGCCAGCGTGAGATAGGCACGACCGCAACCGCAATCCACGATGTTTAACGTCTTCTCTGGTTTCGCGGCGATCGTGGCATCGATGATCCGTAAAAACTCATTCACCTGATCATACTTGCCGCGCATTGACGCGCGGATATTTCCGTCGGCATCCGCAATCCCGAGTGTTTTTAGCAAGGGAGCCGAGTCAAATGCCGTCAGCGGCTGGCGTTTGACCCGGTCATGGCCCTGCCGCTCATCGACTTTGCGCGTCATCCGGCCGCTCCGCGATATCAGCGCTTTGCCCTTTTTGGTGATGCGCACATGCAGGTCGCCCGAAGCCGTTATCAGGTGCAGCTCACGCGGACCGGTCTGCCCCAGCATCTCCTCCAGACCGGCGCGTGCGCTGTCCGGATCGAAGTTCTTCACCTGCGTACGTCCGTCTTCCGTCATCTCCCCCTGATACTTGTTTTCATCTTTGATGACCACCGGACGCAAGCTGACACGGAATATCCCGCCCCGTCCGCGCACAACCTGCGTCAGTTTCATAAAGCCACTTTCATTGAAAACCCGGTCGCGGATCTCCTCCGCAATACTTTCCGGCAAATCCGTTCGCGTCATGTTTGCCTAACCTTTCAATCGTGTGTGAGTGTGGGAGTGATTGTACCACGTATGTCCACCAAACGGCCAAGAGAAGTTCGGATTTCGGTTTGAAAGGGCCTAAAAAACGCCTAAAAAATGCGCGGTTTGCGCTGGACGGGACGGAGGGGGTTTGGTACCCTCCGTCCTTCCTCGTCGCAGAGGCGATGGGACTTGCGATCCTGCATGGGCGATCATGGCTGGCTGCCCTGCGGGTTCAGGCTTCAACCACAGGACTAGGAGCGATTATGCCTACGATGAAGACCAAGAAGTCCGCCCGCGGGCGGATTAAAATGTCGGCCACGGGTAAAGTGTTGCGCACTCAGGCGGGCAAGTCCCACCTGAACGGCTACAAGCCGCGCAAGCGCAAACGGCATCTCCGTGGAACCACTCTTGCAGATAAAACGTTTGTCAAGACTGCGGTACGCATGCTGCAGGGCAATTAACACGGAGTAAGACCCATGTCACGAGCAACAAATGCACCTGTTTCACGTAAACGCCGTCGTCGGCGTTTGGAGTTGGCTAAGGGGTTCCGCGGTGCCCGCAGTAAGCAGTTCCGTCTGGCAACCGAGGCGGTTGACCGCGCTCAGCGCCTGGCGACCGTACACCGCAAACTGCGCAAGCGCACGTTCCGCCGTTTGTGGATTGCCCGTATCAATGCGGCGGTCCGCAATGAGGGAATGACCTACAGCCGCTTCATGGAAGGATTGACCAAGGCTGGTATCGAGGTCAACCGCAAGATGCTGTCCGAGATCGCGATTGCCGATGTCGAGGGCTTTAAGGCTCTGGTCGAGAAGGCGCGCGCCGCGCTCGCTTGATCTGCCCAAATTCGCGCTTGCCTCGCAGGGCCGGTCTTTGATACGATCTCCGCAATTTTTAGGACTCATGGGGCGGTAGCTCAGTTGGTAGAGCATCACGTTCGCAACGTGGGGGTCAGGAGTTCGAATCTCCTTCGCTCCACCATGATTGAAAAGAGAGGCCGCCGCTCGGCGGTCTTTTTTTGTGTGGTGGGTTCTTGCTCCCCGTGGCATGGGCGTCCCGCCCATGAAACACGGGCAAGATGCCCGTGCCACACCTGCAAGCAGGGGAGTGCAAGAGTCTCGTGTGGTTAAGCGGGTTGTGGTAAAAGCCGTAGCCGGCCGCTGTTGCGGTCGCGTACGAAAGGAGCGCTGGTGTTTCTCATCCTCATTTTGCTGGCTGTTGCCGTCGCTGCCTTGAGCGGCCTGCCCGGTATTCTTTTGCGGCGGTCTGACGACGGCGGTGAACGGATATCCGCCATCTCTATGGTGTGTGCCGCGTGCGTGGGTCTGATCGGCGCTTTGGGCGGTCTGTTGGGGTACGGCGGCAAGCCGCTTGCGCTGACGTGGCCGGCGGTCGGCGGCGGAAGCGTGGGACTCGACGCGCTGAGCGCGTTCTTTCTGGTTCCGGTTTTTTTGATCGGGGGCTTGGGTG
>DAOTMQ010000003.1:0-36985 GCA_035450385.1 Kiritimatiellia bacterium
AGGTTGAAGTCGTGGATGTTGGCGATCTCATCCTTGTCCACCAGCCGCGAGTATTTGGGCAGTTCGCGTTTGTGGGTGAAGACGTGATCGATCTTCTCAATGTCCTCCGGACGCAATCTGTTCTGGTTTTTTCCTTCGGCATATTCGCGGTCGGCATTGATGAAGAGCACCTTGTTGCGCATGGCGTCCGGCTTGCTCTTGTTGCAGACCAAGACACAGGCAGGGATACCTGTGCCGTAGAACAGGCCTTGCGGGAGGCCGATGATCGCTTCAATCACGTCGTCTTCAATGAGAAGTTCCCGGATAAGCTTCTCCTTGCCGCCCCGGAACAGCACGCCGTGGGGCATGATGGTCGCCATGAGGCCATCGGCCTTCAGGCTGGCCAGCATGTGCTGGAGAAACATCAGGTCCGCCTTCTTGCCGGTTTCCGGGCACCACACGCGGAAGCGGCTTGTGAATTTGACGTTGGTCCGGCTGTAGTTCTGGGAAAAAGGGGGATTGGCAAGGACACGGTCAAACTTGCGGACCTGTCCGTTCGCAAGAAGTAGCGGATCCTCCAGCGTGTCCCCGTTCTCGATGGTGAAGCGGGTGATGTTGTGGAGGATCATGTTCATGATGCAGATTGACCAGACGGTACCGTTCGAGTCCTGCCCATAGAGCGCGAGGTTGTTGGCATCCTGACCTTGCTCGTCAACATACTGGTGGGACTGAATCAGGAAGCCGCCCGACCCCACGGTAGGATCATAGATCGTGTTTCCCGCCGTGGGCTTCGTGATCTGCACCAGCAGGCGCACGACTTCGGCGGGCGTATAGAACTCGCCGCCCTTCTTGCCCGCGCTGTCGGCAAAGTACTTGATAAGGTACTCGTAGGCTGCGCCCAGCAGGTCGGGGAATTCAAAGTTGTCATTGATGAGCGGCGGGAACCCGGTAAAGTGATCGAGCAGTTCCTTCCACTTCTGATCCGGTATCTTCGTCTTGCCCTTGACTGCATTGAAATCGATGTTGTTCTTCAAGACCCCAGCCAGCGAATCATTTTCGTCCTCAAGGGCGGCGATGGCCTTATTGAGCATGTTGCCGATGTCGTGCTTGAGGTCTTTCAGCGCCGGAACGAGATCACCGTTCTCATCCTCCCAGGACTGGTGCCATCGCGCCCGGACGGGGACGAAGAACGTCTCGCCGTAGGACACCTTGTCCTCCAACAGTTCGCTAAATTGCTCGGGGGTTTCTCTCAAATTGGAATAATACTTGCCCAACTGCTCACGCTTGTGGTCGAACTCATCGGACAACCGTTTGAGGAACAGCATGCCAAAGATGAACTCCTTGAACTCAGAGGCATCCATCTTGCCGCGCAAGATGTCGGCCGCCCCCATGAGGAAGGACTCCAGTTGTGAAAGCGTGATCTTGTCTCGGTTCATATGTTACTGTCCCGTTCGCTTGATGGCGCGGCATCGTATTTGTTGAAAAGTCCCATAATGCCGGTGGTTGTCAACCCCCGCCGCAAAGAAATCCTCACTCCAAAGACTCCAAAGACGCATGGTGTCAGTGTAGCGGGTCGAATCGGTGAAAGCGAGGGTAAAACCGAAAAAGAACAGTTGAGTCTGCTAAAAGTATTCTTTGGTTTCAGGTTTCATACTGGTGTTCGACGTTCAGCCCCGAAGGGGTTACCATTAAACTGTTGTCATAGGTTCAATCCCACACATACCTCTCGTCAACGTAGCGCACAACGTTGCGGCCTTCATGCCAGGTCTGAAGGAGAGTTTCGGCGCACACCCTCCGCGCACGCACGCTCGGACAGCCCGTCATGTACACAGGCACGGTCACCGTGCGCGGGCGGAAATCCAAAGTGGCCTGCGAGACACGCGCGCGCAAGAACAGTCCGCGGGGCCGCAAACCATCTGGATCGGCCTGCAACGAACCTATGACTTCGCCCTCTGCTGGGAAATTTTTGGCCGGACACCAAAAAATCCAGATAGATGTATAGAACAACGAGAGCAGTGCCCCGGCTCGCATGATCCCTATCAACCCGCAATCAATTTCAACGCTGTTGCATCGCGAGAAGGATCCAGACCGCTGTGCGCGCACAGCACCGCCTCTGTGCCCTCTTCCGCGAGACGCACACGGAAGGCGACATCAGGCGCGAAGGGCTGGCCCGCTTCGTCAGTCGCCGCAAACTGCAGCGCTGCGGCGATCGCGCGGCAGACCGGCGCGATGTCGCCCTGCTCGGATTGCACCAAACGCAGCCCGCCGACCATCCGGTCCCCCGGTGCCAGCTTGCGCGGCAGGTCGCGTCCGACGCGGAAGACGGTGTCGCCCAACGCTTGATTGCCGAAGCGCCGCAGCAGATCTGCCACATGTTCCGCCAACCCTGCGGTATCCAACTCCTGCGGATAGCGCCGCGCCAGCGCACGCGCCGATTCCCGCATCACCGCCTCCGTCTCAGCCAACACGGCGGGATCGCACATCGCAACGTCTACCAACGCGTGGCCGCGCAAGTAGCCGTGATAAGCGCAGGTGGCGTGTCCAAGGTTGTGGATGTAGAGCTTGCGGTCGACGTAGGCCTGAAAACACTGCTTGAGCAATAACCCCTCGATATCGTCAGGTACCGGCCCGACAAACCCGTTGCGATCCGCGATGATCGCGTTGTAAGCCTCCCCCCACACCTCCAGCGGATCATTGCGCCGCACTTCTTGCGGCATCAACGGCACCATCTTGCCGATGCTGGTCTCGACCAGACCGACCTGCTGGTCGAGCGGAAAATCCTCAGGCAATGCACGGCTCAGCGTCTCGCGCGCCATGCTGGCGAGGCCGTGCAGGTTCTCGCAGAAGAGCAATGAAACCGGCCGTCCTTCGCGTTCCGGAAGCCCCGCCGCGATTGCGTTCAGCACACTGGGCAGATGCGCCGCACCCACCGCCGTACCGATCAAATCGGCGCGGGCCACCGCCGCCTTGACCGCCTCCTGATCGCGCACATCGATACCGTCTACCCCCGTCACCATAAAGGAGTCCGGCGTCCCGGGCGGCAACGTATCTTTGATGACCACGCGGTACTCGCGCCGTTCGTGCAACGCACGCACGATCTCCGGTACCGCATCCACAAAAAGCACTTGATAACCGGCCCGGCTAAAAATCGGCCCGGCCAGTGCGCGTCCGATATTCCCCGCACCAAAATGAACATACAACGGCATCATCTTGTCCTCCTTGTTACATCATTCAATAGCAAGTTTCGAGTCCATCGATCATTGATTGGAGTAGGGCACGAGCTATGTGGAACTTGCCTTGGCAGGAGTTCCTCGCAAGTGTGCTGGCAAGCGGACATTCGCTAGAACTTGTTGTCTCATGCCGCAGTCTCTCGACAAGATACCTGTGGGTTTTCTCGGACGCCATGATTCCAATGTCTTGACCGAGCAGATACGCGGCTGCCACGTTCGGTTCTCGCGCTGCGCGAGCCACCAGATCGGGCTGCGCCAGAAGCCGTTCACGATTGCCGGCATCCAGATAATGAGTGATCATAAAGCCAATGTCTCGCGCGTCCCGAACCCGTTCTTTGGGGCGATCAAAGAAAGATACGATTTTCAGCATGGCCAGCGCGGCGATAGTCACCACGGGGATTGAAACGGGTTCACGGCCATCCGCCTGGATGGAAAGAAGTTTCGCGTTGGAGAGCGCTTCCTCAAATCCCAGAACGTTCCATGTCGGCCCCTGATCAGGCCATTCCAGACGTGCGTCTGCACCGGCAACAGGGCCGAAAGGAATCAGATCCACCTCTTTCCCGCTGACCGTATCACGGATTTTCTCCACCGGAGTCTCCGCAATCTGGAAACCCGCGTGCTGGAGTGCCGACCGAAGGCGATGGAAAGAGTCCCAATCCAACACACGCACCGAAATGTCGGTATCCATCGTGCTGATACCGGTCTCAATGCCGTACATGTGATAAAAGAGTACTTCGCGGGCAAAGGCACCCACAAGAAGCAGGTCTATCCCTTGTTCTGTTGCCGTGACTGCCAGCCGGGTCAGAAGACTGGCAGTCGGCGCATCAACCGGGTGCCGTAAGTTTTCGCAGGAATTTGTCATAAAGCCTTTTCGCTGTCTCCGAACTGCGTTCTTCATCATTTGCCAGAAGATCGGCGTAAACAAGCAAGGGATGCACGCAATCCTTCGGAAAATCATCCGGGGCGCGATGCCAACGCGAAATCAGGTCATCCCCCCAAAACGGCGTGAGCACTTCGACATTCCCGCCCGGGTCGGGCCGAAGGCCGACGCGCACGACCCACTCATCGGACAATGCACTGGCATAGACCGTCATTTTCTCGGGGCGCAGGTGGCGGGTCAGGCGGGCACCGGCGACCTCACCGCTCCACCAGGCGTTCGGCGGCAAACTGTGCATACGCTCCCATTCGCGCACGCTGGCGACACGGTACCGATGGTGAATCAGCCGATGGCGGAAACGCGCCAAGTAGTTCGTAGTCCACAGTTCAATAAGGCGCTCGCGATCCACAAGCCGCCGCGCACCATTGTCATCAAGCAGAAAGCCTGTGGAACGCAGATCGTTGAGCACGTTGCTTACAGATCCCGTCGCGACGCCAGCCGCCTTCGCCAGAATGCGGACTGGACTATTCAGCAGCGCCTGATCGGGCTCCTTGTCCGGTCCTGAATCGGTCAGCAACGCGAAAATCACCTTCACGGCGCTCTGCCGGTGCAGGCCGGTGACCACCTTGCTAACGCCCGAACGCTTGCCGGATATCCAGACATAGAGCCCCGGTGCTTTGAGGAAAGCGTTCCCTGCCGCATCCATAAAGGCGATGTTCCGCTCACACAACAGTTTCGCCACGGTGGGGCCGATCTTAAGCGCGACCACCATCAGTGAACTGCCCGGAGTACATTGTTTGGCAAGCGTTTCAAGCACCGGTAAGGCTGCCAACGTGAGTATGCCGCATCTGACCGCGACTCGGAAGACGTGTTTGTGCTTTCCCGTATGTACGGTCAACTCGGCGTCGCCCGGCATATTCGAGCGAGCGCAGCGAATGGCGTCGAAACAAAGGTCTGACACCTCTCCGGCGACCATTGCCACGGCCTTCTGCAACACATCCATCTCTGTCTGTTTCAAACTCATTTGTTCATCATATTGCCACGTTCAGACAATTTGAACAAGCGTTGTTTTTGAACAGCATCCTTTAAATCCCACGAATATCCCGATCCCCTGCCGTCAACGCTCCCCTCAATACGGGTGGAACAAAAAAGGGCTTGTCTACCGTCGTAAACAAACCCTGAAAATGGTGGCGGGTGAGGGTCACGATCCCCCGACCTGCGGATTATGATTCCGATGCTCTACCAACTGAGCTAACCCGCCGAAAAAGTGTTTGAAGTGTAGTGAATCTTGAGGGTCCTGTCAACCGCGTGATTTTTGGGTTTTTGTAATCCGCGGTTAGTGGCATCGGTTAGTGGCAGGGGGCATGCGAGTCGGGTGCGTGTTTTGTGTGCGCGCAGTCAGGCGCGGGCGTCCACGCCCGCTGAAAAAGGCGGCGGGAACGCGTCTGATGTCACGCCGCCACCCGCGATGATGAAGCAAGACCCCAACATGCCCAGGGGCAGGCATCCCGAAACGGCCAGATTCTGGCCGGTCAAGAACATGCCTGGCATGCACATTGTTCTGTTGAAGCCGGGGGATGTGCCGTACCCGATTTCAGAGCGCATGGCGGAGAAGTTCGAGTCGTTCCGGTTCAACCACGGCCTGTGGGTCAGAAAGCCCGGCACGTTCAAATGGGCGTTTGTCGGGCCGGAAGACGGGCGCGACACAGGCATGGGGCAGGTATACCGGGACAATGGCAGGAGGTGAGGGGCGAGGGAACGCTTGGGTTCTCCCTTCTCAAAAGGCCGTCAGCGGCCTTTTGAAATAGGTGGGCAGCCCGTTGTTGGCAGTTCCTCAATCGTAGTTCCCTCGCTTCTGAACGCGTAGCGTCAAGTTCGTGCAGCGAGGGCAGAAGAGTTTGCCGAACTCTTGTGATCCTCGCATCAGCGACAGATCGTCGATCTCCATGAAAGGCTTCTGGCATTGGGGGCATGGGTAAAGGTCTGCGGTGAGTCCTGTGGCTGGATTCCAGACGGTTCCGACCTTCTTTGGGGGTGTGTCGGGGAGATCAGATTTGTCCGCATGTTTCTTCCACTCTCCGGTCAACCCCTGCGTTTTCCAACTCAGGGACACGAATTCGCGACACGTTGTGCAGTAACCTGTCGCCTTGCCGAAAATGAAGCCGCCGCCGATCCCGATGTCAGCATCAAACTTGCATTTGGGGGCCTCGCATTTGAGGTGCCACATTGATCCGGCAAAGGCCAAGGCGGCGGTGCCCAGAACTGCGATCACGATGAGCGTCGATTTCTTCATCTGATCCTCCTGCCAACGTTAGGGGTTAAGACAAAGAAGAAATGTGAGGCATGCATCATTTCACCTTCCTTTCCCCCAACAGTGCTATTGAGCCTGCCTCGCGAAGGTGGGCAGACCCCATTTGATGCGGTTATGTTAGTCGCCCGGACGGCTACGGTCAAGCGCACATTTTATTGCCCGGCAAAGCCTTAATCTTTGGGCTTGCCCGCTAGGTATATGCAAACTGCTGAAGTAGTCTTTGTGCGGCATTGCGGCTTAAAAGGTGTGGAAAAAGTCATATCTCTCCCCGGATAGATTCGAGGCGAAATGATCTGAAGTGCGGCGGCGAGCGGTATTCCGCGCGACGCCGCTTTTGAGCAGGAGTGGGGAGTGTTTCCGTGCGTAACGCAGAGAAAAAGCGGTGCCGCGACCCGCGCACAGCGCGGCTCGTGTCTCCAGATTTCGTAAGCCGACACTTGCCTGGCGCCATCGCGCCGCGCGTGCACAATAATCATGTCCAAACACCGCCTCCCCCTTTTCACCAGAAGCGCATGATCCCCGCACATCCCTGTCATCAACTGATTACTGACGACAACGCATCCAGCGGCCACACCAGCGGATAGAGCTTTTCGTGATACCAGAGCAACGAAAAATAAAGTCCGATGGGTGACGGCCGGTAGCCCTCGCCACGCCCACTAGCCACCAGCCAGGCTTGGCCACGACGCGCTGCATTAAAACAAGCGTCCGAGCCGCCAGCCAGCGCGATCACGGCCAAAGCCGTTTCCTCAGCCGTGGCGGTCGTGCCCGCGCTCCAGCCGTCGTCTGGCTGCTGCGCCTCTATCAACCAACGTTCTCCTGCAGACAGCATCGCTTCCACCTCGGTCGCCATCCCGGCCGCGGTCAGCAATCGCCGCGCGGCACGCAGCGCATCCACCACCCGCGCCGTCCCTACCACCGGATTTCTGCCTTGCGCCGCCTCTTGGTTGCCGAACCAGAGCGCTATCCAGCAGCCCGTTGCATGCTGTTCGCGTTTGAGGTATTCCGCGACACGCTGCATCGCCATATCGAGACGACGCTTTTCGTCCAGCGTCCAGATGTCGTCATCCCGCCACGCCGCCCATGCCGCCAATGCGTGCGCGCTGATGTCAGGACAACTCCGGTCGAATGGCAGATGCCCCCAACCGCGACAGAAGGTCGGCAGACCGCCGTCACGGTTCTGCAACCCGAGCAACCAGCCCACACCGGCGCGAACGGCGGGAATCACCTCGGCCACACATCCCGCCTGTTGCAGGCGTTTCAACGCCACCAACGCTCCGGAGGTGTCATCGGCATCGGGAACGCCGCCCGGCAGATCGGTCCATGCCCACCCCCCCGGTGCCGCGCCAGTAAAAGGATGACGGCGCTTGAGTTGAACCGATATCAGCCAGTCGGCAATCCGTTCCAGTTCCGCGCGTGGCACCAGCGTGTCGCCGTTCGGCAACCATGAACGTGCCGCGACAACGCCACGCGTCGCCAGCGACGTCACCCATGTGCGGAGGTTGGAGTCGATCGCCCAACTGCCATCCGTCCGTACCGACTGACGCAAAAACGCATACCCTTTTTGCGCGACCGCACAGTCGCCAAAACCGGCGTGCTGCAATGCGAGGCAGACGAATGCGGTCAGCGGAATTGCATCGAGGAAGCCGCCGTGCGACGGCTGCAACGTTTCAAGCCGTCGCAGCAACGCGCCAGCCAGCCAACGCCAGCCAGGCCGCCGACCGCGCACACGCGCCACACAAATGTGACGGCACAGGCCCACCGCGATCAACGCCGGCAACGCATAGCTGACCACCTGCAAGCGGAAGAAGCGGTAGAGCCCTTGCGGCAACAAAGCCAGCACAAAGGGAAGCGGCGGAACGTGCAACCACGCCTCCTCCTTATCGTCGCACATAGCGAGAAATGCCAAGATCGGTACGGCGAAGGTCCGGTCGTCGCCGTACACCTCACCCAAAGCCTGCGCGATCCGCTCCGGCGTCGCGACTCCTTTCAGACGCGCGGCAAGCCAAGCGTCGGCCTGTGCCATAACGGCCTCGCACACCTTTCCGCTGATCAAACCGCGCCGCGCCAACGCACGCAGGGCGGCAAGGCTGATCAGGCTCGTGCTGAGGTTGGAGGGGCTCGCCGACGTGTCCCCCCAGCCGCCGTCCGGATTGGCGTGGGCAACCAGCCACGCTGCTCCGTCGGCCGCCAGACGGTTGTGGGCCTCGTCCTCACCTGCCAACGCGATAGCGGCAAGCGCGGTCGAGAGCGCACTCGATGCCAACTCGCCGCTCCATACGCCGGTATCCGTATCACGCAAGTCCATCAAGCGCGTCAACAATGTTTCACAAAACTGTACGCGGGAATTCATGGCGATGCCTCTTACAGATCCCGCAGCATCGCGCTATCGGGACTGCCACCTGCGAGATAACCGCCCGACTTGCCTGACTCATCGGAGGTCCAGAATGAATAGAGCTTCGCGCCACCCGATGCCGTGAAGGTAAGCGTGAACGGCTTGCGCGGTTCCAGCGCGCCGACCTCTAGCCGCGTCGAATCGACGTTGGCCAAGCGCTTCTCCCCGAAGGTCTTGCCGTCCTGCGCGACACGGATGACAAGTTCGCCGGCTTTTACATCGGCATTGATAAAGAGCCGGTCGCCTTTTGTAAAAAAGAGAGGACGCGTAACAACGGTGCCGTCCTGAAGCGAACAGAAGCCATCGCGGCGCAGCGTCGCAAAGCCCATCGCTCCGTTCGCATACATACCGCTGGTGAGGACGTTCTGTTGGCCGTCATCCGCCTTCGCTTTGTCGCCCGCAAAGCCCGTGTAGTAAAAGCGGATCTCGTCCCCGACAATCAGGCAAACGCCCGAATTGGAGCGGAGGTATCCCATGTCCCAGTCGCCGTAGCGGCGTGTCTGATCGATGAAGGCATTGTCGACCCCCTCACCCGTTTTCGGGAATTGCCACGTCCAGATGTTGTTCGGATGCGCGTAGCCAAAGCGCAGGAATGTGGACTTCGGCAACCCCTGTTTCGACCAGTGTTCATTCTGCGGCTGTTTCATCACCTGCATGAGGCCGATCATCACCGACTCGTATGCAATGCAGTCCATGTTGTAGAGTTCATAGCCGCTCTTTTTCCAGCCGCCGCCGACGGCATCCTTAAGCCAACGGCTCTTCCGCGGTAGTGCGCGCGCCCCAGCGATGAAATCGGCGTCAAATGCGAGGTCACGCAGGCGTCCCTCTTCTTCGTTCCAACCGCGTGAAGAGAAACACCACTGGCGCTTGAAGGGATTGTAGAAGATCGAGGTCGCGTCACCCGTGCCGGCAGTCGGCACAGGCGGAGTCCATGTCACCCCGTCCTTTGAAAGGCGCACCTCGCCCCCGATGTCCTTCCGGCAGACTGTGAGATAGGCTTTGAAACGGTAACCGTCGTTTGCGACCGGATCCATCACCACGCTTGACTGGTCACGTGTGCCGTCGCAGCGCAGGACGAGGTTTCCGCCATCCGGATTGAGCTTCGGCCGCTCCCACGATAGACCGTCTTTGGATATTGCGTAAGCGATGCCCGGTGCCCAGCCGGCATTGTAATAGCACTTGAAGAGCCTGTCCGTCCCGTCGTACCAAACACCGCCCACAAAAGGACATGCCAGCGCGTTCGTCTGCTTCTTGCCGCCGCGCTCAAGCTCGGTCTCGGGCTTGAGGACGGGATTCAGGGGTGACTTCTGCGGACGGTACCATGTGCGCGTCATCGAATTCGTCACGAGCAGCCGGTCGTCGAGGAACAGTTGTCGCCCCAGATCCACATCCAGCGGCTGCACGGTCGGTTCACTCCCGCGCGGTGCGGAGGGATCACCGCCGAAGTGGCGATAGATATTGCTGTCACCCCACCGGATCTTTGCGTCGGGGGCGCCTGAATAGAGCTTCGTCTCCGGCGTGTCTTTTTGAAAAACACAACCGTCGCACCAGATCGTCCCCCTATCCTGCCGGAGAATCGTCACCCTCTTCAGTTTGAAGCCGGTGTTATTGAAGTAACGACACCCGAAGAGACGCTCCTCCCAGCCATTCACCCAAAATCCGATCTCGCCCGTGTCGGCATAGCAGTCGCGCAGGGTTTCGCCCGACGAGTCGATGCGGAAGCAGACGGACTCCTTGAGCATCTCCGGAAGTTCGCCTGCCCGCGCGGGCTTGATCGGTCCGCCCCACACATGGATGCGCGTCAGGACGTTCGCGCCGCGTCCCGCGAAATGGACGCCCGTCGTGTAGTCGACGACGACGATATCCGTGTAGTGGCTGTCGCCGCCGTAGGTGTAAAGACCGACGTTACCCGCAAGACCGCTGATCAGCGTCTTAAAGTAGAGGTTGCGGGCGATCATCTCGTAACCGCGTCCCGTCGTCTCGATGCCGACGCCATACCGCTTACCGTTCAGGAATGTCGCGTTCTCCAGCGTGAAGTGGCGGTAGTTGTCAATCGCAAGACAGGAGGCCTTGCCATCCGCATCGAGCGTGCCGCCGATGTAGCGCAAATTGTAGCGCTCGGCATTCACATCCTGCGGCGCGATTCGTGGATTAAACTGCCATATCGCATCGATCTTGATCATCCAATCCATCTTGGCGACGGCCTTCACATAAGCCCCCGCGCTCATCTCAATGGAGCAGAGGTTCGTCACGAAAACGGTTTGCGCCAAGGTGTAGTCACCTCCCGGCACGGTGAGGACGCCGCCACCGTAGCAGGCATCCACCGCCCGCTGGAAGCGCGGCGCATCATCTGTCTCGCCCGCAAGGCGCGGAAACTCTGTAAGCGTATGATCCGAAACAGCAAACGCAGCAGACGCCGCACACACAGCGACGGTAACCAATATCATCTTCATAAGCCACTGGCGTTCCATTCCCGAATCGAATTTCATACCCTCACCTGATGATAATGGAAAGCCCTGGAGAAGGAACAATCCAGCCGTTCTCGCCGACGGTGATGTCACCGGCAAGATCCACCCCACCCGAAAGCGTCAGGTCTCCCTGAAACTGTGCCTTGATTTTCTTCACGCCGTATCCCTCTTGATGCCCCTCGAATTCGTCGTGCTTGTTGAGCCGTAAGGCACTAACAACCAACTCCGTGCTGCACGCGGATGCTATCGCAACATGAAGAACGTGCCGAAGTGGTGGTAGCTGGTGAACGAAGCGTTCTCCGCCTGCGTCAGGTAGGCGGCGCGTATCCAGTCCGCACTCCGCGCGGCCGTTGAGAGACGGAGTTCATCCAACGCTCCCGCAAGGGTTTTCAAGGTGTCGGACGTATCCGCATCGTGACCGAATGTCAGCGCCTGCCCGGTCGGCATCCCGCTCCCCTGCACGCCCGGTGCCGTGTCGAGCGGCAGGCCGTTGCCGTAAACCTGCACGGCCTGGCTGGCCGGATCCACGACAACCGTGTAGTGCGTCCAGGCGCCGCTACCACCGATCAGCGGGGCGGCGTCCGTAGCGGCGACACGGAGCTTACCTGCGGCGTTGTTGAGCGCGACGTACGGCGCACCGGAGGTTCCGGCGATCACCGTGGCAAGGTTCGCCGACGACTCGGGTTGCAGCGCCCAAAAGGAGAGCGTCGACGGCGTGGCGGGCGCGGTACGGCTTCTGCCGAACTGCGACGCCGCATCCCACGCCAGACCTTCCGTGGTCCATGCCGGAACGGCGCGCGCTTCGTCGACGCCCAGCAGCACCGCGCCGTTCTGCGCGGGCGAAGCGTCGGCGAGCAGCAACCGCGAGGTGTCGGTCAGGTGCCAGACACCGGCGTAACCCTCCGACCACACCTGCGCGTTGTTGCGGTTGATGGGAATTGCATAGCGGTCCGCGAGGTAGGCCTCCACGCGCTGGCGTTCGTGGTCGGAAAGGATACGGTTGTAGACCATGACCTCGGCGAGGTCGCCGTCCATCGGCTGCAAGAGCGCGCCGTCCCCGTAACCCGCGCCAAAAATGATCACCCGGTTTTCGACACCTCCACTCCCGGCCCAGTTGCCTGACGGCGTAGCGTTCTGCGTGAGATTCACGCCGTTGACGTAGAAGCTGGAGGAGAGTTCGTTGCAGCGCAATGTAGCGATCAGCGGTTGATGGGGCGGGCAAGGCAGGAGTTGCGAAACGGTACCGCCCGCGCGCCGCATGAGGATACCGTTCGTGATGCCGAGGCGGCTGACACCGCCGTATCCCTGCATGATCACGCGCTCCGTCAGGCCGGTGGTGTTCGGCGCGAAGACAGCGAAGGCCGTGTAAGCCTCGCCGATCGGCGCGACGGAACTCCGGAGGGCGTCATACTGGTCGGGCACCGCGTCAAAGCGCAGCGCGGGCTTCCCATTGATGGCCGACGCAACTTTTTCAGGCATGCGATCGGTCGTACTTTGCGTGGCGTGCATGCCAGATACGGAAGTTTGGTTGTCCGCTCTGGACACGCGCGGCACGCCGTTGTCCAGCACATCGGCATTCACCATGTCGGCCCGCAGCCATTGTTGCAACCCGAACTCGGGCACGAAGTGGGCAGAAAGCCCGTCGTATTTCTCTGCCAAATAGCGCTCCACCCGTTGGCGCTCAGCGAGAGAGAGCGCACGGTCGTAAGCGATGACCTCCAGTATATCACCGTCCCATCCGTCGCCCCCATGTCCGCTCACCCCGAGCCCGAGGTTGCCGAACGCACCCGCGACGGCAACCGTCGGGAAGGCGAAGCCATTAAGCGCAAAGTAGGAGTGAGTGCCGTCGGCCACGATCGTGCCGACAAACGGGGCGCCGAGCGTGGCGCGCGTGCTCGATATTGCGAGGGACTGATAGCCGCCAGCGTGGGTGCCTGCCTGAAAAGTGTTGTCGGGCTGCACGGCGATGGCGGCGTTATAGCCGGTAGCCCCCTTGACAATGCGCCGCCAAGAACTGCCGGGGGCGACTTCCCTGCGGTGCGTGCCGGCGACGATCACGGTGTAGGCGGAACCCCCCTGAGTGTTCCATCCAGTGACCATGCCGTCCATGGTACCCGTCACTTCAAAGCGCGCGGCGGGCAGGCCGTTGACGGCGTTGGCTACCCAGCGCGGCTGCGCGGCGGCATTGCTTTGCGTAGCGTGACGGTCGTTTCCGGAAAGATCCGGCCAGGTGGCGATGGAAGCACCATCCGCCGTGAAGCTCGCGGCCGCGTCGAGCCAGAGTGCGCAGTTGGGCAGGTCGGTCGGTTGGAAGGTGGCTTTGAGCGGTGCGAAAGCGGTGTTGCCCCAGTGCGCGGTGATCTCTGTGCCCCGCGTCAGGCGCGGCAGTTTGACCCACACGCAAGACTCGCCGTTGATCTCCCAGCGCTCGATCTCGTGCTGCAAGCGCGTGCCGTCTGCGTCGGTGAAAAGCAGGTCGGCGCCGTTCGGGTCGCACTCGCCGTAATGGAACCGATCGCCCGTGCCCTCTGTCAATTTGATCAGGACGGGGAAATTGGTGAGGACGGAGGTGCCGGTGTACCCCGGAAAGCGGATCTTCATGCTGTGTTGCCAGGCGTCGGCAGAAAAGGCGGGCTCCTTGACAAGCAGCACCGACGAGCCCTCGCGCACGGCGCGATAGGCGCAGGGGGCGATGATCTCCCACTCAGAAAGATCCTGCGCGCCGATCAGCGCGGTCGCATCGATGATGCGCAGGGATTCGGGGCAGTCGGCGGCGGAAGCCGCCTGGACTTCCACCGTCAGGAAGGCAGGCAACGGGAGGGTGGCATTGACACGGATGCTGTCATTGGTCTGCAGGGTGGTCTGTATGACGAGCCGTACGCCGGAGAGTCCCGCTCCGATATCGTAGGTGAGGCAACCGATACCGCCGTTTTCGTCGGGATCGCCAGGCGAGATGATGGCGCCTTCATACTGGAGGATCGCGCTGGCTGAGGTGACGACCCCGTTACCGCCGAGCGTGGCGCCGGTCCTGACGCGAACGGGGCCTTGACCGAGCCCGCCGACGCCTGTCAGGAGCACCGTGCCGCCTTCCAGCGTGAACCCCCCGGTAAAGGTGTTGGACTGGTTAAAACGCCAGACGCCGCTCTTGACGGTAACCGCGAGGCGGTTCTGGCCTAACGGGGAATCGCTGAGAGTCGATTCGATGAGATTGGTACCACGCGAGGTTCCGCCTAGTTCCAGCGTCGCCTGGCCCGCGCGCGGCTCGTCAACAGGACACATCGTGCCACTGAAAGTAAGGGCTGCGTCCGTGGGGCTGCCGTTGAGGATGGCCACGTTGCGCATGAAGCGGAAATCGCGGTCGGTGGTTGCCGATGCCGTACCGGTGTAGCGCACGCCGCCCACGATGTTGTAACGGACGTTGCCGAGATGCACGGTGGCGTCCGCACCAGTCGCCGCTCCCAGCGAACTGGACGTGCCGGCCGGTGCCAACCGGGAGATTTCGGCGATGCCGGTTTGGATGTGGACCGGACCGGTGAAGCTGTTGGTCGGGCAGAGCAGGGCGAGCGTGCCATCGTACAGGGCTCCCGTCCCCAGACAGATCCCGCCTGTGCCGGAGAGACGACCGGAGAAGTTGAGGCGGCGGTTGCCGCGCACCGAGAAGGTGTGCTGACCGTCGGGCAAGATGGTGTCCAGCGCCCAGTTAACGGTAGACTGCGGGAAGCAGAAGAAGTTGTTCTCCAGAGTGATGGGGTTGCCCGATGCCGAGATGTTACGGTTCCACACCATGATGCTGTCCACCGTGAGTCCGGGCAGGTCGTTCACAGACGTTGACTGGAGGTTGGTTTCAAAGGCCAGCATCGGCCGGGCAGGAAGGGGCTGGTGCCAGTTGGCGTTGTCGCTCCAGAGGTTACTGTTGCCAAAGCCGCTCCACACGGACCCATCGAAACCCGCGTCCGACACCGCGTAGCGTTCTTTCAGGTAGGTCTCGACCTGATCGCGCTCGGCAGCGGAAAGGGCGCGCTCGTAAACGATCACTTCGGCGATCACGGCATCGCTCGGGTCTGCCGCATTGCGCGCGCAGCCTCCGATCGTCAGCCGACCCGGCGACGTGGTAAGACTTGAATTACCCGTGAGGTCATATCCGTTCACGTAGAAGCGTTGTTCGCTCGTCGTGTTGACCGCCGACAACGTGTACGTGCGCCCGAATTGGTAAGGCGCGCGTAGCCGCGCCGCCATGCCGCTCAATTCGCTGGTGTCGGCATGCGCGTAAAAAGAGCCGTCACTGTAGGTTCCGAGAAGCCAGTTTTTATCGAGCGACCCCACGAACCTGCGCCAGGCGATCCCGCGTCCGCTGTCATCCCTGACACACATCACGGTAAACACGGAAAAGGCGGCATTCAACGCATTCGAGGTCACTAGGCCGGCCGCGTAAGCGTCACTGAAAAGGCGCTGGTCGAAGTGTAACGCCGGCAGACCATTCAGGCCGCTGGCGACATACACCGGCTGGCGGTTGGTATTGGTCTGATAAGCGTGGTTGTTGTTGCCGGAACGGTCGAGCCACGTCGTGACGCGTCCGGTGTCGGGGTTGAACTGGACATCGTCACTTCCGGCTTGCAGCCAGATCACGCAGTCCGAGAGGTTGGTGGGCGCAAAGGCACCCGCCGATTGGATCAGTAACAGGCTCAATGCCAGCACGAGCTTACGCATCATAACAGACCTCGTTTCCATTTCGCATTTACGTGATAGCTATGAGGCTGACGCCCCAACGTCCCTTACGCGGCCCGTCCACATACGCACCCGCACAGGCAGGTGTTATGCCACGCCCAAGGCAGGAGTAGTGTCGCACATTCCGGGGCGTCTGTCCATCACCATCAAAAATGGAATCGTTAGTGACAGGGGGGGGTGAGTCGAGTGCGTGGTTTGTGCCCATTTCGGTACCCACAAGTCAGGCGAAAAGATTTGCGGCGGCAAGCGGTATTCTGCATGACGCCGCTTTTTGAGCAGGAGTACGGCGGCAGGGCTGTGCGCAAAAGCGGTGCCGCGAGGCACACTTCGTCGCTTACACTTTGTCGTTTTACACTTCGTCCAAAACACGTCGCTAACGCAATCGTCTAGGTGTGGAGACTAAGTGTATCCGCTAAGTGTGGGGATTAAGAGTTGTTTCCGCGCACAACGTGGAGAAAAAGCGGTGCCGCGACCCGCGCACAGCGCGGCTCTTGTCTCCAGATTTCGTAAGCCGACACTTGCCTAGCGCCATCGCGCCGTGCGTGCACAATAATCATGCCCAAACACCGCATCCCCCTTTTCACCAGAAACGCATTGTCTTCGCCCCCGCGCCTGTCTGACCGATTACTTTTAAGGGTTGATTCTTTTCACCTCCCCCGCATAATGGGTGTGGATGTCCCCGAAGTGTCGGCATTTACGGCGGTGAGGGGAGCGGTGCGCAGAACATTCTGCCCGCCGTACTCAGCGGCACGGGGACGCTTCACGTGCGGACCGGCTCGGGCATGGTGTTGCGCCTACACTGAGATCATCGATTGGTAGCAGGGGGCACACGTTCCGAGCGCGGGTGCCCTCCACGGAAAGCGAGAAAGGAGATGGACCATGAATTCCGCATTCGCAAACCCCTGCACAGGACGCCTATCCTCCGGGACTCCTTTTATCGTCTGGTGCACGATCCTCGTCGCTGTCGTCGCCACGTCCGCATTATGCCCGGCTCGCGCAACGACTGCGGAAGGTCCCGCCGGAGAAGGCTATTCCGCGCTACCGGCGGGTATGGTCCGACTGTGGGACACGCGCCGCGCATATGGGGCGGGACTGAACATGAACATGGCCGCCGCCTGGGGAGAGCGCGACCGATGGCACCGCATTGCCGAAGGGGAAACACCAGAGAGAATTGGATATGACGTCGTGCTGGAAGGACCGAACTTCCATTTCAACATCACCTGGCGTCCCGACGGATACATCTCAGGCCCCGTGCTCTATGCCAAGACGGGAGACGACGCCGCGCCCGGACGGCACAATCTTTTATACAGAGGCTACTGCACCCCGAAAAAGGGGCTTTGGGACGGAGGGGCGAATCTCGGCTACATCCAGGTTTTGAAAAACACCGCCGCCGAAGTCATTGTACGCTCGCAGGGGCGCGAAGGAAAACGCGACGGCATCACCCATCTCACAGCCGACTACCGAGTACAGGCAGGCAAACCCTGGTTAGAGATCACGCCGGTGAATCAGTGCAGTTGGATCGGCATGCACGGGGAATCGCGCTTCAACGTATGCCCCGGCCTCCTGCCGGACGATCAGGACTTCGTCTACGATTCGATGCGGAATCCGGCGGGTCATACCATGTGGACGCCGGAAGGCGCACGGATGCTGTACGACTTCATCATGGACGACGATACGATCTGGCTGATGGCGATCACCCCGGCCGCGCCGGATTCCGATCCCGCCAGTAACCATATGCCGTTGAACTACCGAAAGCAGCGGTTTCTCGTTGCGACGCAGAAGGACGGCTACCACGCCGGCTGGAGCCGCATAGGCGAGGGCCCTTGCGACAACATCGTCTCCGCGCCATACGGCGTGTTCCTCGGCCGCAAGATCGCGATCGGCGTCCTGAGGATCGGCTACTGGCACTACCAGAAGGTGGATGCCGATGTTTCAAAAGACTCCAACGTGACGATCAACTGGCGCGTGGCTTACTCGAAGGCCATCCGTAGTAGCCCATTCCAGCCCGACGGCGCGTGGCACCCGATGCACCCCGGCAAGTGGCGTCTCGTCTGCCGAATCGGAGACGACTTCCACACCGTTCCGGTCACAATCGGAAGCACCGATACTGCAAAGACGAATCTGACGTTTCTGGCCCCCGCGTCCGGTCGCCTTGAGTACGTCCTCTTCTACCTCCACGACCGTTCAACGGAAACGCCGACCGGCTTCTACACGCCGATGGACATCTACCGCGAGGCTATCGAGGGCCGTCCGCTGCGATAAACCGGGCCCACCCCTTTTGGCGTTCCTCAGATACCGTGAACGTGATCTCAACAAGTTTTAATTGATCCCGATTGGGACACTGATACTGAAACTCACGCACTGATAAAATAGGCACGCGCGGTCCGCGCGCTAACAAATGGATATACACGGAGCGGGGTCTAGCGTTATAGTAATCGGCTATTGCTTTAACTCTCAGAAGCGGGAACGTACGCATCGGGGAAGGTGAAGATGACGAGAGACGACATGTGGGGGCGTGTCTGCGTGACGGGGTTGTGCACGGTTTTTCTGGCCGGATGCCTCACGCGCGACGCGCTATATGATGAGCTACTAGAAACACGCGACGCTGCCTATGACGCTTGGCTGCGTTTGCGTGAAGACGGAGACATTCCGGTTCCCGCCGAAAACCTCTCACTGGATGAAGCGGTGCGCATCGCCTTGCTCTACAACAAGTCGCTGCAAGCCAAAATCCAGGAGCGTGAGGTCGCGCGGGGCCAACTGGTCTCCGCCCACCAGCTTGCCCTGCCCCGTGTCGATGCGACGGCCTCGACGGCATACGGTAGTCGAGATACAGATAGCGCCAACATCTCCTTCCGGCAACCGCTTTTCCGCGGCGGCGGCGCGACGGCAACTCTGCGCGCCGCCAAGCTGTTCGCCTTCTGGTCGGACGAAAGCGTACGCGACACCATCCAAACCGTTATCAAACAGGTCACCACCGCTTACTACACCGCCCTGCTGGCCGACAACCTGTGCCAAGTCAACCGCGACGCCGTGGTGTCTGCCGAGGCCCACCTGAGCGATGTGCGGGTCAAGCGTGTCAACGGCGTGGCCTCGAAATATGACGAGCTACGTGCACAGGTCGATGTGGCCAATTTCCGCGCCGAACTCATCCGCCAAGAGAACAACCTCGTGCTCGCCAAAACCAGCTTGCTGCGCACGCTCGGTACCGCCACCGACGCGCCGCTTGCGTTGGCGGATCAGTTGCTTCACGCGCCGGTCAAGACGACGCTGGAAGAGGCGATCGAAACGGCTTATGCCAACCGGCCCGACCTCTACATGGCGGAGTTGAATATCCGTATGCAGCGCGAGCAGGTCCGCGCGTTGCAAGGCACCTACCTGCCGGAAATCGATCTCGCCTTCAGCGCCGGTACCGACCGCGCGCGCGATGGTGACGACGAATGGGCTGGCACGCAACGCGCGGCGCTAGAACTGAACTGGTCGATCTTTGACGGATTCGGCCGAGAGGGCGAGTTGATTGCCGCCAAGGCCAAGTTGCGCCAGCGCGAGATCGAACTGAAAAGCGTGGAAGAGGATGTCTTTCTGGATGTCCAGCAAGCGTTGCTGAACCTGAAGAACGCGGAGGAGTACGTCGAATCGCAACGCCTCAACCTGCAGCACGCTGAAGAGGGGTTGCGGCTGGCCATGACCGGTTACCGCGAAGGCGTCAATACTGAAGTCGAGGTGGTCGACGCGCGTTCGTCGCTGACAGAGGCACGCGGCAATCACTACCGCGCGCTCTTCGACCACTGTATGGCACGGCTTTCGCTGGAGCAGGCAACCGGCCTTCTGGGCAAGAACATGGAGGGCAAATGAAAAAGGTTTTGAAAGCCATCATGTACTTGGCGCTGATGGCAGCTGTCGCATACGGCGCGTATTACAGCTACGGCCTCGCCAAAGAAAAGGCGAATCCGCCGACCGAACAAAAGGGGCGAGCCGCCCTGCCTGTCCGTGTCATGACTGTTCAGGCCGGATGTGTGACCAACGCCATCAAGCTGACCGGATCGCTGGAGGCCATCCGGACGGTGGATGTTATGCCGAAAATTTCGGGGCGGCTTGAACGCCTATCCCTAGACGACGGCACACCGGTCTGGGAGGGGCTCGCCGTCACCAACCAACAGGTGATTGCAGTGATTGACCATCGCGACATCCGCGCCCAATTGGCGCAAGCCAAGGCGGCGGTCGAAGCTGCGCGAACCGCAGTCGAGACGGCCAACGTCGTGCTCAAGGATCGCGACCGCGAGCGTAAGCGCATGGAGAAGCTGTTTGCCGAGGGCTCCACCACCGAGCAGCAGCGCGACCTCGCCGTCACCGCCCACGAACAGGCCATCACGGGCGTCGCGCAGGCCGAAGCGAACCTGACGCATGCGCAGACTGCCGTCGGCGTGATCGAAGTGACGTTGACCGAAGCCTTTCTGCACGCCCCGATGGATGGCGTCGTCAGCGTGAAATACGTCGATCCCGGCGCCATGGTCAACGCCTCAACCAAGATCGTCCAGATCATCCCCATGGATGAACTCAAGTTCATGATCGCCATCCCCGGCCCCTATCTGCACATGCTCACGGCAGGCGAGACGACCGTTACCGTCCGCTCTGACGCCGTCCCCGATCGTGTGTTCGTCGGATTGATCGCTCACATCCATCCGGCGGTCGATCCGATCACGCGCACCGCCACGGTGGAGGTGCGCCTCAAAAACGAGTGCAACGACGCCGGGGAGTGGCTGCTGCGCCCCGGCCTCTATGCGGAGGGCCACATCATTTTGGATATCCGGCGCGACACGGTGACGCTCCCCGCCGACGTGGCGTTGCGGCGCGGCGCGCGCTTTCTCGCCTTTGTGGTCAAGGACGGCAGGGCCGAGACGCGCGAATTGACGGTCGGCGTGCGCGACAGCAATCGCCTGGAGATACTGGAAGGACTCGCGGCCGGCGAACAGGTGGTGGTCATGGGCCAACACCGGCTGACCGACGGCATACCGGTCCGACTCACCGACGAGCAGGACGACGGACAGAGGAAGTAACCATGCGTCTGCCCGAACTCGGAGTCAAGCGGCCGATCTTCACGCTGATGGTGTTTATCGCCATCCTCGTGCTGGGCTTGGTCTCGCTGGTGCGACTGCCCATCGATCTCTTCCCCGAGGTTGAGACACCGTCGGTCACCGTCATCACGCAATGGCCGGGTGCCAGCGTCGAGGATGTCGAGGGCCGCGTCACGCGCGTTATCGAGAACCAACTCAGCATCGTCAACAACCTCGACGAAGTGACGAGCCGCACGCGCGAAGGCGTCTCCGCCATCACCTGCATGTTCGACTGGGGCACCGACCTTGAGGAGGCCTCGAATGACATTCGTGACCGGGTCAGCGTGTCGCGCCGGTATCTGCCCGATGACATCGAAGAGCCGATCATCTACAAATTCAACAGCTCCGCGATGCCCGTCCTGAGCTTTGCGGCCACCGCGAAAGAGTCATGGGAAAAGCTTTACGACATCATCGAAGACGACTTGGGCGACGCCCTGAAGCGTCTGCCGGGCGTGGGTGCCGTCAACGTATACGGCGGTCTTCACCGCCAGATCAACATCGACATCGACCCGATGAAACTGGCCGGCTACGGCCTGACGCTCGGCGACATTGAACAGACCATCGCTCGCGAAAACCTCACCCTGCCCGCAGGCAGCATTAAAAACGGCCTCATCGAATACACGGTGCGCGTGCCTGGGGAGTTTGAATATCCCGAAGAGGCTAGAGACATCGTGGTGAAACGCAATGAAGCCGGCGGTGCCATCTATCTGCGGGATGTCGCCGATGTGTACGACGGCTTCGAGGAACAGACGCGGCTGTCCGGCGCGAACGGTGAGCAGAGTGTGATCTTCGTTGTGCAGAAACGCTCCGGCGCCAACACCTTGGCGGTTTGCGATTCCGTGCTGAAGGCGGTCGAAGAGTACATGGCGTTCATGCCGCAAGACATCCGCGTGGTGAATCTGATGAATTCCAGCGACTTCATCCGCCAGTCGCTACGCAACGTGACCGAGACGCTGATGTGGGGCGGCCTTTTCGTGACGCTCACGACGTTCGTCTTCCTGAGGACAATCCGCGCTTCACTGGTCATCGTGCTGACGATTCCCTTCTCGCTGATTATCGCATTCTTCTTCATGTTCATCCGCGGCTGGACGATCAACATCATTTCGCTCTCCTCGCTCTCTGTGGCAATCGGCATGGTTGTGGATAATGCGGTGGTCGTCCTTGAAAACATCGATAGCTACACGCGCCGCGGTGTCAAGTTGCGTGAAGCCGCCCTATATGCGACTGGTGAAGTCGGGCTTGCGATTTCAGCCAGTACCCTGACCACCGTGGCGGTCTTCGTGCCGTTGATCTTTGTCACCGGCATGGCCGGAATCTTCTTCGGCCAGCTCGGCGGCATCATCACTGTGACACTGATGGCGAGTCTCTTTTGTTCGTTGATGCTCACCCCGATGCTTGCCGCTTATTTGTTGAAGGAAGACCGCGACGCGATTGGCGGCGGTTTTATCGGGCGCGCGCTCTACCGGACAAGCGAAGCGATGCTCACACGGATCGAAGAGGCCTACTCCCGGCTGCTGGGCTGGGCTCTGCGCTGGCGCGGTCTGGTCTGCGTGGGTGCCTTCGCCATACTCTGCTTCTCGCTGGCGCTCTTTCCGCTCATCGGTTCCGAATTTACGCCCGACACCGACTCCGGCGACCTGACGGTCAATTTCGAACTCGGGCTCGGCACGCGCGTCGAGGAGACCGCCCGTGTCTGCGAGGCAACACGCCAACTCGGCATCCGTCTGATCGGCGAAGAACACATCATCAACACGCGCTGGCGGTGCGGCGACTCAAAATTCGGCTCGGGACGCCAAGGCTCGCACATCGGACGCGTCGAATTCAAGTTGACCCCCATGGATCAACGCGATTTCACCGCACGCGAAGCCGGGCGACGCTTGCTCGATACGCTACGCAAAAAACCGGAATTCGTGAAGACCAGTATGAGTACCGTCAACCGCCAGATGGGCCGTTTCAGCGGGGGCGGCCAGCCGATCGTGATTGAAATCTTGGGGCACGACCTCGAGCAGACGCGCCGCGTCGCCGAGGAGATCAAGGAACTGTGCGACCGTACGCCAGGTGCCCGCGACGCCAGTGTCAGTATGGACGACGGCAAGCCGGAGTTGCTGGTTCAAGTGGATCGCCTCAAAATCGCGACGCTCGGGCTGAATGTCTCAGACGTGGTCGAAACGGTCCGCACCCTTTTTTACGGCAAAGAGGCCTCCGACTTCCGCGAAGGCGAAAACGAGTACTGGATCTTCATGCGCCTGAAGGAGTCGCGCCGCAGCGAACTCGCCGACATTCTGGACTCGGAAGTGGTTCTGCCCAACGGCAGGCGTGTCCGCATCGACTCCATCGCTGAGGTGGTCCAGGATCTGGGACCGCTTGATATCGAGCGCAAGGATCAGGAACGCATGGTGAAAGTGGAGGTCGACTACTTCGGGCGATCGATCGGCGACGTGGTAGCCAGCATCAAAGAAGGTATTGCCAGGGAGATCGTCCTGCCCGAAGCTACACACATCACCTACGGCGGTATGGTCAAAGAGCAGGCCGAAGCGTTCGCCGACCTGATCGGGCTGACCATCCTGGGCCTCGTGCTCGTCTATATGGTCATGGCCGCCCAGTTCGAATCGCTCATCGATCCGTTCGTGATCTTTCTCGCGCTACCCTTTGCCTTTTCCGGGGTTTTGCTCGGCCTCTATGCCTTCGACATGACCTTCAACATGTTCAGTTTCATCGGCATCATCCTGCTGGTCGGCACCGGCGTCAACAACGGCATTGTGCTGGTCGACTATATCAACACGCTGCGCGCGCGCGGCGAAAACATGACCGACGCCATCCGCCAAAGCGGACGCCAACGCTTGCGCCCGGTCTTAATTACCACACTCACGACGGTTTTTGGTATGATGCCTCTCGCACTGGCAGGTGGAGAAGGTTCAGAGACCTGGAAGCCCATGGGCGTGACCGTGATCGGTGGACTCTCGTTCTCAACGATTGTGACACTGATCTTGGTTCCGGTTCTTTACAGCCTTTTCAGCCGGGATGTCCATAAAAAGCACGCTCGGTTGTTGCCGTCAGAGTTACAGTCAGAATTTGAAAATGCGGTCGACGCCGTTCCCTCGTCGCACTGATCGCATGTAAATGGGAAACGAGTGACATGAAGCCGTTATTCATCATACTTTCCGCCCCGTCGGGCGCCGGAAAAACCACACTGTGTGATCTGTTGTTGCAGCACTATCCCGAACTCTGCTACTCCGTCTCCTGCACGACGCGCGAGCCGCGCATGAATGAAGAGGACGGCGAGGATTACTACTTCCTGCCGGAGGAAAGCTTTAAACGCATGATCGACGAAGGCGCATTCCTTGAGCACGCCTTGGTGCACGACAACTATTACGGCACGCTCAAGCAGCCCGTTTATGACGTGCTGCGCGAGGGACAGTGCATGTTGCTCGATATCGACGTCGAAGGCGCCGCACAAATTCGCGACACCGTGCGCAGTCTTCCGGACGATGACCCGCTGAAACAGGGCTTCGTCGACATTTTCATCTCACCACCCTCAATGGCGGAATTGAAGGCTCGGTTGGAAGGCCGCGCGACCGACTCCAGCGAGGTGATTGACAAGCGGATCCGCAATGCGCAAAAAGAGATGGCACGCGCCAGCGAATACATGTTCCACGTCACCAACGACGATCTGGACACCACGTTTCGCCGCCTGTGCGACATCATCAACACCAAAGCCGAACTGATCTGACCACCGGAGGCCACACAACATGTCTACTATCCTACTGGGTGTCACGGGATCGATCGCCGCTTACAAAGCGTGTGAGTTGACGCGTCTATTCGTCAAGGACGGGCATACCGTGCATGTGCTCATGACCGATGCGGCCACACAGTTTGTATCGCCGCTGACCTTCCGTACGCTCTCCCGCAATCCGGTGCCGACCAGTTTATTCGACGCGCCCGAAGAGTGGATGCCCGGACACATCTCGCTGGCAGAACGCGCAGATGTGCTGGTTGTCGCGCCCTGCACCGCCAATGTGATCGCCAAACTGGCGCACGGGCTGGCGGATGACATCCTGACCTCGACCGCGCTGGCGACGCGGGCACCGCTCGTGATCGCACCGGCCATGAACACCGGCATGTGGAATCACCCTGCCACGCAGACGAACATGCGCCTTCTCGAATCACGCGGCGCGGTATTCGTCGACGCCGACACCGGCGACCTCGCCTGCGGCACCTCCGGCAAAGGACGCATGGCGGCACCGCAGGCGGTTTATGACGCTGTCATGCGGGCAATCAGCTCTTGAAGAAAATCATCGTGCCGGACGGGATCTTGGCGTCGTCCACCTTGTTGCCCGGCACCAGTATGCCTTCAATCAGGAAAAACGTATCCGGTGAACGCCACCGGTTACCGCAAATCGCGGTCGCCAAACGTTTCGCCGTAACCGGCCCCCCCACCGAATACCCCACCAGCACCTTGGTGCCGTAGGGCAGTTTTTTGATCTCTTCAGGACTGAGCTGGCTACCGCGCACATACTTGCCGTCCGGGCGGACGTAGAGCGTTGTGGGACGTCGGGCCTCATCCCCCGCGATGTCCTGCGCCTTGCCGTCGACGCCAACCACCTGATAGGTCTCGGTCCGGTTTTCCTGAACATCGGCGCGCACCGTGATCCGCGTGCCGACCGGCAGTTGCTTGAAGTCGGCGATCTGATTGCCGAATTTTTTGGTGCCGTTCGGAAAGGTATAGAGCGTTGTCTTGTCGTTATATGCATCGCGGGCGATGTCCCACGCACTGCGGCCTTTGACGATCACGTTGCCCTCCTCTTTAGCGATTGCGACAGGCCCTGCCGTCACAGCCGCAGGTCCCTTGCCGTATAAAACCTGTGACAGATAGGCATCTCCGACAACCAACCTGCGCGCTCTGACATCCGGATCGGAGGCCGGCCGCGCCTTCAGATTCAACCGGTTGCGCACGGACGGCAACGCGAACATCATGCCGCAGCGTTTACGTCCCCGATGACTGCGCTTGTGCCATTTGTTCGGCGCGCCATACGCGACATGCGCGTGCGTGATCACGTTGTGGTCCGGGATCTTGTAGATGTGCTTCACCTCACCGATCAAATCCGCCAACGCCCGGTATTGCGCGGTGTTAAGCGGCTTATTGTGGTAGCCGCACACCTCGATGCCGACCGAAAAACCGTCCACGTTGGAACGGCCGTTCCACATGCTGCGTCCCGCGTGATACGCCTCGCGCCGGTGATCGATGATACGATAAACGCGCCCCCCCTCATCGATGCAGTAGTGGCACTCGCCGAGGTCACTCAGCTTTCGCAACGCACTACGCGAAGGCGCCTCCGTGGTATGCAGAATGATCAGCGACGTCGACTTGCGTATCGGTCTCTCACGATTACGCGGGCTGTAATACCGGTTGTCAAACTGGATCACCCCCCATGCCGACATTGAGGCCAGCCCGAAACAGGCCAGCAACACGGCGAACATTCTCCGTCTAACCACGATGACCTCTCCCTTCTCTTGTCAGGCGGTTCACAAATAATCGGTTAGTGACAGGGGGCATGCGAGTCGAGTGCGTGTTTTGTGTGTACGCAGTCGGGAGCGCGGGCGTCCCCGCCCACAAAAAGTTGAGCGTTTTTTTAACGCAGAGACGCAGAGACGCAGAGGTGTGGCACGGGCATCTTGCCCGTGTTTCATGGGCGGGACCGCCCATGCACGCAAACCGCTGCGCTGTGAACGTGTAATGTGCCCGGGCTCGCGGAGCGCCGGGAGGGGCAAGCGTCTGCTTGCCCGCGGACGAGCAGACGCTCGTCCCTCCCATCCTGCGGTCAAAGACAAAAAAGAAAAAACTGCGTAATCTGCGTAAATCTGTGGATAAAACCAGAAAGCAGCGCAAGGCACACTTCGTCCCTACACTTCGTCCAACACACCTCGTCGAGACACTTCGTCGCTGGGGCAATCGACTAGGTGTTGAGACTAAGTGTGTTCGACTAAGAGTGGGGACTAAGCGTGTCTCCGCGTACGGCGCGGAGAGAAAGCGGTGCCGCGACCCGCGCACAGCGCGGCTCTTATCACCGCACTCCAAATTTTGCCGCCACGCCGCGCACAGCATCCCAATCATGTCAATCATGTCCAATCTGGCCGTTCCGCAATGAGCGAACGTGCCGTCATCTCACAAGGAACATCCAACCCCAACAATGTCAGCACGGTCGGCGCGATGTCACACAGCTTGCCGGACGGGACAAGCGTCACGCCGGGCGCATCCTTCGCAACGTAGAGGCACTCGACCTCATTGAGTGTGTGGCTGGTCTTCACCATGCCGGTCGCGTAATCTTTCATCTGCTCCGCATTGCCGTGATCCGCCGTGATCAGAATGTGCGCGTCCAATTCAAACAGGCGCGGCAACAGTTTGCCGATACACTCGTCCACCACCTCGACCGCCTGACGTGCCGCATCGGGATCACCCGTATGCCCGACCATATCACAGTTGGCGTAGTTCACAGCGACGAACGCATAGGGATTATTTTGCAGACGGCTTAACAGCTCCTCCGTCACGTTGTAGGCGTCCATTTCGGGATGACTCGCAAAGGTCGCCGGATCAAAACGGCTCGGCACGTCCACCTGCTCTTCGCCCTCATACGGCAGGACCGACTTGCCGTTGAAGAAACTGGTCACGTGACGGAACTTCTGCGTCTCCGCTATCCGGAGTTGACGTAGCCCCGCCTTCGAGATCACCTCGCCCAGCAGGTTGTCCATCCCGCCGTCCCCGCCCATGGCGCCCAGCAGATAGTCGTTGAACTCGTCCCAGTAGCGGGTGAAGCCCAAGTACGTGAGGCGCGGCCGCGCCTTGCGCTCGCCTTTGTAATCGTCGCAGACAAACGCCTGCGTCAACTGGATCGCGCGGTCCTGGCGGTAGTTGACGTGCATCACCGAATCGCCGTCCTTCATGCCCGCATACTCGGCGATGACATACGGCGGAATGTACTCATCCACCATCGGCGTCTTGTCCGGCGTCTGATCTTTATCGTACGACTCCTGTACCGCCTCGACAGCGCTCGCCGCCGCGCGGCCTTCCGCTCCGACGAGACACGCATAGGCAATGTCGGTGAGCCCGTAATTCTTGGAGCGATCCATGGCGTAGTACCGCCCCTGAACCGTGCCGATGACGCAGTTGCCGACCGCATCCATCTCCTGCTGCAAGCGCGCGATATACTCCAGCGTACTGCGCGGCGGCGTATCGCGGCCATCCAGGAACGGATGGATCACGATGCGTCCCTCGGGGAACTCACTGCGCGCACGCCGCATCAGCTTGAACAAATGCTCCTGGTGCGCATGCACGCCCTCATCCTGCAACAGCCCCATGAAGTGCAACGTGCTGTTGTTCTGCTTCCAATTTGCAATCAGCCCTTCCCACTTCGGCGAGGTGAACAACTCGCCGGTGCTCAGGCCGTCATCAATGCGCTTCAACTCCTGGATCACCACGCGCCCCGCGCCCATGTTAAGGTGGCCGACCTCGCTGGAGCCCTGATAACCGTCGGGCAGCCCCACCGCCTCGCCACTGCACGCCAGGCGCGTCCACGGATAGCGCGCCTTCAGGCGGTCGATGACCGGTGTCCGCGCAGCAAAAACGGCATTCCCTTCCTCACGGGGGTTGATCCCCCATCCATCACGAATAATCAAAACAACGGGTCTCATAAATCCCTTTCTTCCTATCCAAAAATCAGGCCCTGCTTCAATTCTTCCGCACCGTTGGCGATGGCCGGATCAATCTCGATCGGTATCGACTCCGGCACCGTCACGCCCGCTTCCGCGAGCCAACGCCGCCACTTCGCCTGCAACGCCATGCGGCACGTCGCCGGCGAATCATCACCGGTCGCGTTCTTGACCGGCGAGAACTCGTCATCCCGGTCGAACGCCAGACAGACCACCTTGCGCGCATCGGGCAACACGTCAAAAATGAACTTCTCAAACTTGTAGCCGTTCGGCTCCTTCGGCGTAACCGGACGCCCCGCATCATTCACGCAGGGAATTTTCTTGTGCGCCAGATGCAGCGGCATGTCTTTGCGCGCCATGCGTTTCAGAAACGCCAGCGAGAAAACATGGATCGCCGGGCTGCCATACTTAAAACGCGCAGCCTGCTTCGGCGTCAACTCAGAATACTCGATCATGCCGATGCGTCCGTTGTCGAGCAGCGTGACCTGGCCCATCTTCTCCGTTGGCGAACTCTTGAGACAGAGCTTCAACGACAACTCGGCGCTCTGCAACATGTGAAGACCAATGAAAGCAGGATCGGCGATATCCACCAGCGGGTTGTCCACCTGAAAATAGAAGACGCTGCGGATGCCCCGCGCGGTCATATCATCCAAACAGCCATTTTTAGCAAGCGCGGTCAACGTGCCGCCATGGCCGTCCGGACTGACAAATATCCGTCCCGACGCTTCGAGCATCAAGCGTCCCTCGGCATCCAACGCGGGCCACACCCCCTGCTTGAAGAAAATCACGTCATCAGGATTCAGCCCGAAGTAGTCGTAATCCTCAAAACAAGCACGCGTCGCGGCATCGTTCACGTCGCTCGTCATGATGTAGAACGGCACGGGTTTGCCGTACAGGTGAATGAGCCTGACGATCTTGCGCGCGTGAAAGTGGAAGAGCGGCATGTCCGAGACCGGACCGATCCCGTACGCGCCCTTCGGCCCATCGTACCCCAACCGCGACCCCTGGCCACCCGCCACCAGCAGAACCGCCACACGCCCCCTACGCAACTGCTCCTCGCCGACAGCAAACGCTTCATCGTACTTGCGGCGGGTCCACTTCGTGACCGGTGCCGGACGCGGGGTCACGGCAGCCGCAGCACTTTTTCCGGTCAGCATACGCTGCATGCGGGCGACTTCACGGAAATCGATCTCGTCGATCTGCGCCAGCAATGCGTCGCGCTCTGCGACGTTGAGCTTATCCCAAAAACGCAACACATGCGTCTGGCCCGCCTTCACCAACACTTTCTTTGCTTGTTCAATCATCATTTGCGCGCCACCTTTCCTCATGTCGTGATTACGCCTTTTGGGCATTCTGTCTAAGATACGCCTCAATGAACGGCTGGATCTGCCCGTCCATCACCGCCTGCACGTTTGACGTCTGCTCATCCGTGCGGTGATCCTTCACCATCGTGTACGGCTGAAACACATAGGAGCGGATCTGGCTGCCCCAGGCGATCTCTCCCTTTTCGCCGTAAAAGCGCTCCATCTCCTTGCGCTTCTTGTCCTCGTAGTACTCGTACAGCTTGGCCTTCAACATGCTCATGGCCCTGGACTTGTTCTTGTGCTGCGAACGTTCCGATTGAACAGCCACAACAATGCCGGTCTCCAAGTGGGTCAACCGCACCGCCGAGTCGGTCTTGTTCACATGCTGGCCGCCCGCGCCGCCCGACCGGTAGGTGTCGATCCGCAGATCCTCGTCCCGGATCTCCACCTCGATCTCGTCCGACAGTTCGGCGACCACATCCAGCGACACGAAAGAGGTGTGACGCCGTTTGTTGGCGTCGAACGGGCTGATGCGTACCAGACGGTGCACGCCGCGCTCCGCTTTCAAATACCCGTAGGCATACGGCCCGGAGACCAAGAACGTGACCGACTTGATCCCCGCCTCATCCCCCGGCTGAAAGTCGAGCACCTCGACCTCGAAGCCGTTATCCTCGCAGTACATCCGGTACATCCGGAAGAGCATATCGGCCCAGTCGCAGGACTCCGTGCCGCCCGCGCCGGAATGGAGCGTGAGATAGGCGTTGCAGGCATCCAACTTGCCGCCGAGCAGCGACTGCATCCGCAGCTTCGCCATCATCACGTCGGCCCGGTCAAGCGTCTGCTCCAAGTCAGCCAAGGCCTGCTGCCGCTGCTCGCCTTCATCTTCCGCCTCCGCCAGTTCGAGCATCACCCCGCCGTCCTCAATGAGGCGCGTCAGTTCATCAAAAGGCTTCACAAACGCGCGTTGGGCATTCGTCTTGCCGATAACCTCCTTGGCGGCGTTCTGGTCATCCCAAAAATCAGGCTGTGCCGCACGCGCTTCGAGTTCACCAAGAATTGTACGACGGTTGTCGATGTCCAGATAGCCGCGCATCTCCGCGAGCCCTTCGTGCATCGTCCCCAGACGTTCTTTTACAACATCAAATTCAATCACAATAGTTTGCCTTGCTCAAAAAATGAATGGAAAGACTATATCTTTTTTAGCGTATACCCGCAAGCATGCTTCCCTGAAACCGCGCAAACCAGACCCGAAACCAGATCAAATGCCTTCGCGTGAAAAGCCATTCATAGAGTCCAATTTTACACTTGCCGTTGCGATCCGCCGCACGGTCGTAACAATCGATCTCGGTCCCGACTTGGCGAACAACCGGAACATCGCCTATACTGTGTGCGTGTCTGGCAAAGGCTTACAACGTATCTGGCTTTCCGCGGCGCTTGTGGTGAAGATCGCCACGGCGACGCCCCCTGTTGTGATCTCCGAATTCATGGCCGATAACAACGGCTTTTGTTATGACAGCTTCGGCAACGCCTCCGACTGGCTGGAACTGCAGAACACCACCGGACACCCGATCAACCTCGCTGGCTGGTCGCTCTCGGACAATGCGGGCAATCCGGCCAAATGGGTGATTCCCGCCGTCACGCTGCCCCCTTGGGGTACGCTCCTGATCTGGGCCTCCAGCGCGAACCAGACCGATCCCGCAGGTGAGTTGCACACCAATTTTTCGCTCAGCAGAAGCGGCGAATTCCTGGGCCTCTTCAACGCCGACCGCATAGCGGTTCACACCTACAGCCCCAGCTTCCCGCCGCAGTACGAAAACATCGCGTACGGCGTGGCCATCTCACTGGCGGATGATACATGCCTACTCGTCTCCAACACCTCGCCGGTCCGCGCGCACTGTCCGGCCGATGATGCGCTCGGCACCATCTGGCGCACTCAGGCCTTCGACGACACGGAATGGCTGGCGGGACTCCTGCCGACCGGCTATGGCACGAAGAATCCCGCGTGGGTCTCTGAGGTCAACCTGAGCCTGCTGGAAATCGCGCAGGGCCAGCCCGGCGTCTACTTGCGCATTCCGTTCGAGCTGGCCGACGCCGCGTCCGTTCTTTCGCTTGCGCTCACCGTGACCTATGACGACGGTGCCGCATTTTACATGAACAGCGGATTCGCCACCGCCGTGAATTCACCGTCCCCCGCGACCTTGACATACGCCAGTTACGCCGCATCGATTCTGAACAATCCCGCCACCGCCACGGCGCTCAATCTCACCGCCTGCACCAATCTGCTGACCGGCGGCGTCAACATGCTGGCCGTCCACCTCATGAACTGTAACGCGACCAGCAGCGACCTCTTTCTCAAGCCCTCGTTGGAGGCCGTCATCCGCACGATCTATGTCACCAACGCGCCCTCCTACCTCATCCAGGCCACGCCCGGCGTCATGAACGGCGACGCCACGATCCTGCGTTTGCCGCAGACGGTCGCCTTCTCGCACCCTCCCGGCATCACTGCCACGCCCTTCACCCTGACGCTGAGCGGCAGCGCACCGGGCCAAAGCATCCGCTACACGACCAACGGCGCGGTCCCCACGCTGGACAACAGCCTCCTCTACAGCGCGCCGCTCTCGGTCTCCTCTTCCCTGCACATTCGCGCCTGTGTGTTCGACGCGCTCGGGCGCAGCGGCAACCCATCGACCGCCATGTACACCTTCCATGCGTCCGACTCCGCCACGCTGGCCTTCGCCAGCGACCTGCCGATCCTCGTGCTGCGGGAGAACGATCCGCTCCGTGACGGTATCCCTACGAGCAAATCGTCAATCTACACCGCCTGTTCCGCTCACCTGATCGAGCCCGTCAACGGCAGTGCCGCGCTGACCGGTCCCGCCACGCTGACCCGCCGCGTCGGCATCCATGTGCGCGGGTCCTCATCCTCCGGCTTCCCCAAAAAACCTTACGCGCTCACCTTCTGGGGCGAGGAGGACGACGACCAGAAGGTCAGCATCAACGGTTTTCCCGACGGCTCGGACTTCGCCTTGATCAGTTGCTGGAACTATGACCGCACCTACATGCACGATGCCTTCATGTTCGATCTCTCGCGCCAACTCGGCCGTTACGCCCCGCGCACGCGTTGGGTGGAGCTTTTCCTCATCAACAACGAAACCACCGACCTCTCGGCTGCCCGCTACCACGGGCTCTACGTTTTGGAAGAGCGTATCCGCATCGGTAACGGCCGCCTGCCGGTCGATGACATCGTGACGCCGGGCGACACGGCGCAGCCCGCGCTCTCCGGCAGCTATCTCTTCAAGGCGGACCGCGCCGATACCGACGAATTTTATTGGCGCACCGCACGCAATTTCCCCAACAGCACCGGACGCTACATGGTCCTTGATCGGCCCAAGCTCGATGTGGTCCAACCCGAGCAGAGCCTCTATCTCGTCAATGCCTTTAACGATTTTGAAAACACCGTGTACGGTGCCGACCCCATGCACCCTGAGACTGGTGTCGGCCGTTACATTGACCTGCTATCGTGGACCGATTTCCACATCATGAAAACCTACTCGATGGATGTGGACATCTTCACGCTCAGCTCTTTCTTCCACAAAGATCGCGGCAGCAAGATCATGGCCGGGCCGATCTGGGACTTCGACCGTTCGTTGGGGCCATACGGGTACACCGACAGGCCCAACTCCAAGCGCTGGGACGTATGGACCTTCGCCTCCTCGGACCCCTTCACCCGCAGCGATTTCTGGGGCCGCCTGCACGCCCAGCCCGCCTTCCAGCGTCTCTACTGGGACCGCTGGTTCGCACTGCGCCAAGGCCCCTTCTCCAATACCAATCTGGCGGCCACCGTCGCCCGGCTGCACGCGCAGCTTCCTGAAGCGGCGGCCACACGTGATTACGTGAAGTGGAACCAGTGGCCCACCAATGACGTTTTCGGCCGCACCCACTCCGGCGAGGTCGCGTGGATGACTTGGTTCGCCACCAACCACGCGACGTGGATCGACCAAAACTTCACGCAGAAGTGCTCCCTGTTGCACGCGCCGCCGCTGCTCAATCCGGCGAGTTGCATCCTGTCGCCTGGTGAACCGCTGACCGTGACGCTGACCGCGCCCGAAGGCGACCTCATCTACTACACGCTGGACGGCAGCGACCCCGCGCTCTGGAACAATCTTCCGGCCCCGCAGGCGCGCGTCTGCCGCCCCGGTATGTCGGTGCAACTCACCGCCTCCGCCGAACTTTTTGCCCGCGCCTACAGCAGCACGCGCCAAATCTGGAGCCTCGCCGCACGGGCGGAATATCTGCTGGGCGGCCGCCGTGCCCGCCCCGGCGATATCCTGATCAGCGAGATCCACTATCATCCGCACGTCAACGCAACCGCCCCGCAATCGGAATGGATCGCCCGGTGTTACGAGTTCGTCGAACTGGTCAACCTCGCCGACTGCGACATCAGCCTCGCGGGGTGCCGCTTCCCGCAAGGCCAGCCCGCGCACGAGCTTGTCTTGGACGGCCCCATCCTCAAGCCCGGCGGACATGCGGTCATTGCCCGTCACGAAGAGGCTTTCCGGCACCGTTACGGCAACGCGGTCACGCCTGCCGCCTACTGGATCTACGGCGGACTCTCCGACAGCGGCGAAACGGTCACGTTGCTTAACGCGCGAGGGCGCACGCTGGATACGGTCACGTACGGCACGCGCGGCGATTGGCCCCGTTCCGCAGATGGCGGCGGCGACTCACTCAACCGCGCGGACTTTGTACCGTTCGCGCCCAGCCGCTGGCAGGCGGGCGTGCCGACGCCGGGGCGCGGCGGATACTCAGAATGGCTCGGATTGCGCGGCCTCACCTCGCTCGAAGGTGACGCCGATGGCGACGGCGTGCCAAATCTGGTTGAGTACTATACCGGCGCCGACCCGCTGGACCCCACCGACGAAGGACGCTCCGCCATACAAGGGTTCGCGGTAGACGGTTCGGGCGTGAGCGTCTCCTACTATCAGGCATACGACCGACCCGACGCCTGGGCCTCGCTCCAAGAGTCTGAGGATCTGCTTGAGTGGTACAACACCGACGGCCGCTACCTGCGCTGCGAGGATACCGGCGACGGCTACTTATGGACGCTGGAGATCCCGCACGAAGAGCAGGCCACCTACCCACGCCGATTCTTCAGACTGACGGTCTGGCCTGCTACGGCTTCACAAAGCGGCGGCACGTTACCTTCGCCTCTTTCAGCAACCGCTCGGTCTGCTCCGTAAAGGCATAGTCGCCGCCGTAGACCACCTCGCGGATGCCCGCGTTGATGATCATCTTGGCACACGTCAGACAGGGGCTGATCGTCACATAGATCGTCGCGCCCGCCAAGGCGATGCCGTGATACGCCGCCTGACAGATGGCATTCTGTTCCGCATGGACGCAGATGCACTCTTCGAGGCTGCTGCCCGACGGCGCACTACCTGCACAACGCGGGCAACCGCCTTCGAAACAGTTCTTAACCCCACGCGGCGTGCCGTTGTATCCCGTCGAAATGATACGGTTCTCGGACACGACAATCGCCGCGACCTTGCGCCGCGAGCAGTTGGCGCGCGTCGCAGCCACTTCAGCAATCGCCATGAAATAGGTATCCCAATCCGGACGGGGATCAACACGTTTTTTTTGAGCAGCCATAGCGGTCTTCCCTTTCATCAGTCCCGGTACTATACCACATCGTTTGAACGTTGAGCGTTGAAAGTTGAACGTTGAGCGTTGAACGTCGCCTATACGCATCACAAAGTTCAATAAAAACAGTACGTGGCAGACGTGACTTATCGCATGAACAACTGCGTTGAGAAAAGGGCGTGCGTATACAGGCCGAGCGACATGGCCTGCAGAACGGCCTCGGGTCCGGGCGGCGGGAAGTATCCCGCGACGCCGTGGCGGCGGGCGAGATAGCTTCGGACAGTCCGGCGGACAGCCTCGTCGGGCGACGTGTCAAACGCGACAACCTCCGATATATGGCCGCACCATGACTGCCGCCATGCAGCGCATGCCGAGACCCCGCCTATCCGAAGGTCGCAACCGGGCACGGCCTGCGCGAAATCAACCTCCACGATATGCCGCCCGTCGGGAAACGTCCACACCGGTTGGCCGTTGACGCGTACGGAAAGCCCTTCGGCATCCTCGGGGTCGTAGGTCAGCGGCAAAGCACGGGCAGCCACTGTCACAGCCGCCCCGGGGGCCTCGACAAGTGCGGCAAAGTGATTGGATGATTCTGCCGGACACGCTACGATGAAGAGCGTCGAAACCGAAATGGCGCTGGAGCAGAACGGCGAAGCCGGAGCTCCCGGCGTATCGAACGTGATCCCTTCCGTTTCCAACGCGGGCAATCCCCAAGACGTCGCCCCCGCGATGGCCGGACCCCATGCCGCCCCTTCGCGCAAGGATATCCACGACAGCACATAACCGTCCGCGTTCACGAGCACCCTGTCCGCGACAGCCTCGCATTGCGACACCACAGCGGCAGACGCATAAAAAGCGCCTAAAAAGCACAGCAAAACACCCATCAGCATCGTCATCATTTTTCATCCTTTCTCTTTTTGGGATTTGCGGCAGACGCATTCACTCCCACTTCGGGTCGACGATGTCGCCGATGACCCGCAGACAATCGGGGTCGGTCTCGAGAACCTTGACGCGGTTGAGGAAGTGCGAATACCGCAGCGACTCGCGGGACGGGCGGTCGATGGAACGGTCTATCCAGCTATGTGTTTTCAATTTTTTCGATCCGGATCTGGCATACCACGCCTTCCTCTCTTCAAGGGGGAAACTCTTGACCACGGTCTCTGCGAGAACCGTCATCGGCACGGGCGAAGCCATGACGTAGGCGCGGAACGTGGCCTCGCGGTAATGGTTGGTCGGCGCGAGCA
>DAOTMQ010000004.1:0-36486 GCA_035450385.1 Kiritimatiellia bacterium
TCGTCCGTGACCTCCAGCAACTCACCGGCATCGATGCGCGCATGACCCAGCTCGGTCACATCCAGCGTGGTGGCACCCCCACCCCGGCCGACCGGCTGCTCTGCTCCCGGCTCGGCGCAATGGCCGGCGAACTCATCAACGCCCGCGAATACAACGTCATGGTTGCCGTGCGCGGTGACGATTGCGTCGCCGTGCCCCTTGAGGATGTCGCCGGGCACGTCCGCACTGTGCCGCAAGACCACCCATGGATCAAGACCGCGCGCCTTCTCGGCACCTGTATGGGTGACGCATCCTGAGGCAGAATGCGGTTTGATTCTCAAGATATGCGCGTCAGCATTGAACGAGAAGAGGACATTGTCGAGTCCAACCGGGCTTGCTGTTTTTTTGCGGAGGCAGGGATTCTCGTCCAACCACTCGCATGGCTGACGCTCCCGCCGGACAATGATACTCGCATGCGCCGCAACCGATGCACAGCGTTTCGTCAAGGTGTGGATATTTTTTTCTTGTCCTTCTCCTCAACCAGCGTCAGGGCCTTCGTGGGGCAGTATTTAGCACAATTGCCGCAAGTCGGCATTTTGTCGGCCAGCATGAAGCTTTCACGCATACTGCGGCAATTCATTGCCGCAACCTCGTGTTTCTCATGGCGTGTGTCCGTCGACTGGTGACCTGTGTTATATTGGCTAGTGGCTGGCGGGAGGAATTTGCGCAAAATTTTGCGCGGGCGCAAACATCCCTGACGCCAATGTTTCTAAAGGCAACGGCGGCAAACGAAGTTGTGCCCGCAGCACGTTCACCTCCTCCTGGGCGAAAATCACACGTTTGTCCTGATGGTATTCGCTGATACGCCGCTCGTCAGGCGTCCAAACCGTCGCCTCGAAGTACGAACCTCCGAAAGGAATCGCAAGGTCAATCCAGCATGCGAACAACCGCTTCTCCGCATCGCTCACGGCCACACCGTTGTGGGACGGCTCAAGGCGCGCCATGATCTTGCTCTGCGTGGAGCCTTGCGCGTACGGCGGAAGCATGGCGGATTGCCCCGTCGCCGAATACCAGTTCAGCATCGCCGTCTGGCGACCGTTCGCGGTCAGTGCCGCATACGACTTCGAGAATCTCCGGGCAGCACCTTTCCTGAAATCGACAGCTTCCGCACCGGTCAAGTTCGGACGTCCCTTCGCTTTCGGACTGCCGTCATGGCACCGGACGCAGTGCCGGTCAAGGATCGGCTGGATCTGCCGGATGAAACTGAAGCCCTCGGTGGGCGCATCCGGATCACACGGTCTGGGCGCGTTCAACCCGAGATAGTTGCTGGTTCCCCCGAGCAACCCGTCTTTGTCCAGCCGCGCCAGAAGCGGATGGGGAGGCTGACCCGCCAACGGCTGCAGGCGCTGCACTTTTCTGCGCGCCTGCCCCAAATCCGCGGGATAAACCTGCATCTTGCTTTCATGACACCCCACACACGCCATGGTCTCGCCCGGCATCAGCATCGTCCAACTGCGCATCGTCTGGATGCAACGTCCGCCAGCATCGAGCAACTGGAAATAGACCGCTGTGTTCGCTGGCACTTTGAACGCGCAACTGCCGTCCTGATCCACGTCTACCTCGCCCAACACATGCTTGATGTCCCATGCGCCACCTGCCGTGATCGCTTCTCCGGACATGTCGCCGCTGTAGGGTATGAAATTTCGGTACGGTTCGTCGGCGGGGCAGTCCATCGAACCAGAGCGTATATACATCGGCCGGTATTCGACCCCCACCACGCGCAACTTTTTGACCGCTCCCTGCTTTACACCCTCCAGCCCTGGTCCCACATAGACGTTCTGCATGTGAAAGACGCCATACGGCGACGACAGATCGACAAGCGATTCGCGCAGAGGCGCAGGCGTCTGCGCCATGACGGGCACGGGTTGGCTGCACTCGACAGCCGGATCGTATGCCAGAAGTTCGCGCGCTCCATCCGCCGTCTGGTAATAAACGCCGAAATTCGGATTCACCCCGCTCTTGTCGATGAGCGTCCCCTCGGGCAGAAATGTCACAAGGTAGGTGTCTTCGTCGAATGCATACGGATACTGCCATTGCGGACCGACTTGCCCGAACCAATCGATGGCGACCACATTACGGTTGCCGACCACTTTCGGGTCGTTCTCGTAATTTGACGGGTGACGCCCCGACTCTTCTTTGATCGCCGAACCCGCGACGTATTCAATGCCACTGTCGCCCTGTATCCCCTTGCGTCGGTCGATCACAATGAGCTTGCCCTTCTGGTGGACATGATGGCCTGACACAATACCGATGACTTTGGAGGAGCCGGGGACTGGTCGGGCGTGCAATAACGCAGTCGGATAGAAGGAGTTATTGCCGTAATATTCGGTCTGTGCCGTGCCATCGGGATTCATGACGAACAGCGACTGCTGGAAGCGCGCGTTCCGGTCGTTGTATTCCCAGCGCGTATAGAGCACACGTCCGTCGGGAAGCTGCTGCGGATAGAATGTGCTCGCGCCGTCGAACGCAAGCCTGCGGATGTTGCTCCCGTCCAGATCGCTGCGGTACAGGTTCGAGATCAACGTCTGGTGGCAAGGCATAACCTGCTCACAACGTGTGGACTGGAACAGAATACCGCCATCCGAAGTGAAACAGGGCTCGACATCGGCGCACGGCACCACGCGCCCGTTGACGACGGGCGAATGTGTAAGCTGCGTGATTTCACGGGTTACGAGATCCAATGCGTACAGGTGGTAGTCATCGCCCCGCCTCTGTTCGTAAGCAGCCCAGGGCAACGGTGCCCGGAAACTCGGAGACCATCGATGCGGGACATAGTAGGCGTTATCGTTGTAACTGTCGCGCATCGAGAAAACCAGCCGCCGTCCGTCATGCGAAAGCGCAGGATCCCGTACGCAGCCCTCGGGTTTGTCGATCAGCACCTCATTCTCCACGCTTCCGTCTGGGCGGATCGTCAACAGGCAGAGCTGGCCGCCTTTTTTCCAGTTACGCGGTCTGGCGTCGGTCAGATCATCCGTCACATGTTCCGCAGAACCCAGTGTGGCGTTACAACCGAAGGTGTAGTGTTTGACGTAGACAATCTGTGTCGCGTGCCGTGTCACATTTTTCAGCCGCTCCGCACGGCGGAGCCCGCAAAGGCGCAGATAGAGCACCCGCCAACGCGGATCGCACCCCGGCGCATCGGGCAGGTCGAGCCGAACCTGAGTTTTCAATTCGCCAGCCACCTTGGACACCAAACGTTTCTCGAGATCGGCATCTTCGGTAGCGGTGAACACCCGTGCGAAACCATCGAACCCCGCATCCTGCAGAAGCCAATCTTTTTCGAGCCGCCAGCGGGGATAGGCCAAGTCCGGCGGATTGGGTAACGGGAAATCGACAGGCTTGTCCTCAAAGAGCGACACCTCCGCAATGTCCGTGACAAAGTTCCGCCCGCCGCCCGAATAAGGAAGCCCCAAAATCGCACGGCCGGGATTGTTCAGCCAGGTCATGTATGTGCCGAGCGAGTTGATCACCCCCTCGCCCGACTCGTTGACACGCACGGAGATAAACCGCGCCGAAACCGGAGCCCATGTGACGAACGCCGAGTCACCGCAGAACGCCACTGGCAGAACGACTCGGTCAGCAATGGGGCGGAGATCGGTCTCGCCATAGGCATCGCCGCATGTGAACACGCTCACGTTATATGCCATGCGGGCGAGCCAGCGCGACGGCTGAGACACCAGCCGCATACCGGTCGTGACCCGTTCGCTTCCCAAATCCATCACGAAGGTCGCGGTCACAGGCGCACCGCCGTTCGGCGGCAACGTCGCTGCATGTTTCCCCGTCCGCGTATCATCCAGCAGGCTGGCGTATGTGTCAGGATTGCCGTCAATCATTCGCTCAACCGGATAGCCGTCCGCCGTCTCGCCGGGCGTATACACACACGCCGGACGGATCTCGCCTACCTGAGTGTTCACGGCACCCCGCCGCTCGCCGCGCGATCCCCCTCTGCCCGAAGGGCCGCCCCGAAAACGGGCATCCTCTACCGCTCCGTGCGCTACCGCCGTCGCGAGTATAAACCAGACAATTTTTGTGCTACTACCTACACGCATGCCGTTCCCCATTCGTCTTCCGTCCCCGTATTCCTAAGGCTCTACCCACTGAGGTGCTGTGCGGACCCCGCGGCAACTGCAAAAGGCAGTCCGTTTTGCGTCCCAATAGCCGCCACACCAACTCCGGTCGCTCACGCGTACACAATTTTCTGCGTCGTGATAGGATCCGCCACGGAATCCGATGCCGACGGCGTCCGTCGCCGACGGCCAGCCGCTCACATCCGCGTAGCCGTCGATCGTCAACTTCCCGTCCCCGTGCCGTCCCGTAAACGCGCGTCCCGCCGGTGCGTCGACCGACACGGCATACTCCCACAAATTGCCGCTCAAACCGAGGATACCCCAATAAGAGGCCCCCGCCTGTTCCCGGGAACTGGTGGCCGTGGCGTAGATTCCGACACGAAAAGGTCCCTGCGGATTTGAGGCGACACCGCCCACCTTGCAGTTACAATTCCCATCGGCGGCGGTCGCCGTACCGTCGGAATCATTCAGGATCCCAGTAGTCCTGCCGATGACCGTCGTGCCCCAGGCGAATTCGCGGGGTGCCGGATCGAGAGGTCCGCGACAGGCTTTCTCAAACTCAAGTTCCGTGAACGGCCGCAATCCCGCCCAATCCATAAACGCGGCGGCGTCCGCATAACACAGGCCATTGCAGGTACGGTCAGGAACCGACGCCGAGTGGACACCACTCGAGACGCTCAGCGTGTAGCGCGTCCATGCGCTCGTACTAAAACGGCTGGTCGCCTGCACTGCGGTCAGCGTATTGAGAAAATCAGCGTACTGGCCTTGCGACGCCTCATCCTTCATGCAATAGAACGCCGCGTAGCCCTTCGGAAACGCGGCGGGCAACGTTCCCGCAGTTCCGATCGTGCCTCTGGCGCTTCCCGAGATAGTCCCCCAGAGGCATCCGGGCGTGTTCGCGATCGTCAACTCGTCCTCGCTCGCAATCCGGTAAGGGATGGTTGCCCCGCTTGTCCACGAACCGTCAGTCAGGCTACCGGGCTCGTTCCCGCCCGAGCCGACCTTGAACGCGCCTTCCGCCACATAAACCATCTCCAAGGCCTGGGCGCGCATCTGAATGAGCGACATTTTCGCGACATTCGCCGAAGCGATGTTCCATACGGCCTGCACGTTCGTCACAGCGAGTCTCCCCGCGCCCTGCCCCGCCCGCCGGACAAACAGCCCTATGCGGTCGTCCGGCACGATGAGATCGACCGCCGTGCCCACGCCATTCGAGTAGCCGGGCGGATTTAACCCGGACCCTTCCAGCGTAACGTGGTGCCACTCGTCTTGCCCTTCCTGACGCGCTTTGAAAAAGACCCACGCCGCATCGTGGTTGACGTTTGTGAACCGCCACGAATTCTCCCATGAAATGTCGAAGGTGAGATAGGCGGTGCGTGCGTCCCGTTTCCGCACGGTGACGTTCGCCACCAGAAGTCCGTTCGCATCAACATCCTGCGCGGTCACCAACAAGAGACCGCATACCGCAGCCAATATCCGCTTTGTTGTCATGATTACTCCTCAAACCATCGTTCCCTGTCATCGCACACTAATGATCGAGCCACCGGGCACGTAAAACACCGACGGATCAGACGTGGCGGTTCCCCAGTGGTCGTATGAACCGCCGAACAACAGAACCCTCGACTGCAACCAACATTCATCGTATACATCGGCGACCGCTCCGTCTGTGAAAAACAGCTCAAGCCACCGCGTTCCGGCACGACACAGATGCAAGTCCACAATCTTCAGCCCCGTCACCGTCACAACGTCCCCCGCCGCAAAATCCTCCGAGACCGGCAGGAGCAGCGCCCGTCCGTCCGTCGCAAAAGACGGCGCACCGATTTTGTCGGCAGCCACACCACCGACCGCGATCACTGCGTCGGGATCGAAACGGCATTGCCAGCTTGACGGAACGCAGATCTTGAGCACACCGCCATTCGTGACCATTGATAGCGGTTCCCAAGCCCCGATCGATACGGGTTCCAGCGCAACGTCCGCATCCGTCCACAGGAACGTCCGCAAAGATGCCGACCAGAGCGACACCTGCGGACCGCCATCAAGCGATCGTGCGTGTTCCAATGCCGCGCCGCCGTGGCCATCGCCGTCGCCGCCGAAGAAACGCGCGTCGCTCTCCGCGCCCGCCGCGATGTTCACCGCCAGAAAAAGAAGGGCAATCAAAACAAGTTTCGTCTGCATAAAGATCTCCTTGTCAGTATTGAACCTTTATGGCGTCACCCCGGCCGGTGCTGTGCGCACGGCACGGAACCCATAGTCGGGACACCGCGGCGCATAAACCGCCGCAGCATTCTCCCGATCCGAAGTCCGCGTCCAGTGCGCGTCGTATAAATATGCACCGGCGCGAAATCCGGCACCAACCGAATCGCCCCCCGGCCAACCGGCGACATTCGCCTGTCCGGAGCTTGTCAACTCCCCGTCTCCGTGCTCGCCGGTAAACGCGCGCCCCGTCGCATGGCCGATAGTCACCGGCCGTTCCCACAAGCTGCCTCCAAAATCCAGAATGCCCCAATAGGAAGCACCCGCCTCCTCGCGGGAACTCGTCGCTGTCGCATAGATGCCGACGCGGAACGGACCATGCGGAGCACACGGCTTATAGTTACAGTTCCCGCCCACCGCCGTGGCTGCTCCTGTCCAATCATTCACGATCGATGTGGTTGCGCTGATGGATGTCGTGCCCCAGACATATTCGTTCGCGACAGGCGGCAGCGTTCCCCGACACGCTTTTTCAAATTCCAACTCGGTCATCGGCCGCAACCCCGACCAGTCAGCAATCGCTACGCCATCCCACCACGCCAGATAACTGCACGCCTGATCGCGGGCCAATGTCGTCGCATCGCCCGAAGTCCACGCCACCGTGTTCCGACTAACCACACCATCAGAGTTTTTCCCTCCGTATCCGTGTTTCCCTGTAATGTCATGGTTCACTTTTTGCGCGTCTGTCAGCAGGTTGAAAAAGTCCACCCACTGTCCCTCGCTCACTTCGTATTTCATGCAGTAGAACGCGCCGTATCCGTTGGGCCACGAGAGGTTCGGCGCGGTCTGGCCGGTCGGATACCCGCCCGCCGCACCGCCGAGCGCACCACTTCCCGAGGGCGCGACGCTCACGTCGTTCGTACAGATGGTCGTCAACGTGAATGCGTCTTTTTCGCTCCCTCCGCTACCGGCCGCGAACGCTCCCTCCGCCACGAAAACCATCTCCACCGCCTGTGCACGGACATGGACCCGGGAAGCTTGGGTCAACCCGAGGGCGGCGAGATCCCACACCGCCATCACATTCGTCACGGCGAGTGTTCCCGCGCCCTCCTCTGCCCGCCGGACGAAGAGACCCACGCGGTCGTCCGGCACGATGAGATCGACCGCCGTGCCCACGCCGTTCGAGTAGCCGGGCGGATTGATCCCCGATCCTTTCAAGATCATGTGGCGCCAATCCGTCGTGGCCTCCTGCCTCACTTTGAAGAACACCCACGCCGCATCGTGGTTAATGTTCGTGAAACGCCACGCATTCTGCCACGCAATATCAAACGTGACATAGGCGGTCGTTTCATCCCGCTGGCTGACCATGACATTCGTCACCTGCAGATTGTTCGCACAGGCGAGACCCGCCGCGAACAGCGTGCCGCACAGCGCAAGTTTACTTACCTTGTCCATCCTTTTGGATCCTTTCCCGTCATCTCACTCGGAACAAGCGCTCGCCTTTTGCGGCGACACCCCACAGGCCGCTCAAAGCGCACCGACCCGCATGATCAACGTTATTGTACGGGAGGAACTCAAAGAGAGTCAATCCCGAAAGTCGCTTATCACATCTTACCCATTACTTGTTACTTCGTCCTATCTATCCTATTCGTTATTCACTATTCGCTTTTCAGAAAAATTCGCTATGCTCTGTGTGTTATGGGCAAGAGTCTGTATGCATGTTTCGACCTTCCATCCCGCCAGTCCCCCCTACTCTTCTTGGCGCCGATGGCCGGTTATACTAACGCTCCGATGCGCCGCCTCTGTCATCAGCACGGTGCCGCGCTGACGTATACCGAAATGACGAGTGATCTTGGCCTGCTACACACCTCTGACAAGACCTGGCATCTGCTGGAAACCTTTGACGACGAAGGACCGGTCATCGCCCATCTCTATGGTTCCGACCCTGCGTCGTTGGCAGAGGCCGCCGCCCGTGTCGAGCAGAGCGGACGCTTTGTCGGCATCGACCTCAACGCCGGTTGCCCGGTTCATAAAATCACTGCGAACGGTGCCGGCGCCGCCCTGATCCATGACCCCCGCCGCATCCATGCCATTCTCTTCGCGATGCGACGCGCCATCCGTTTGCCGCTGACCCTCAAGACGCGTCTTGGGCCGTCCCCTGACCGTGTAGCCATCTTTGAAACTCTCGACGCCGCCGAACAAGCTGGTGCCGACGCCCTCACGCTACACGGACGCTTCACTTCGCAAGGCCACGGCGGTCCCGTGCATCTCGACCTTCTGGCTGAGGTGAAACGATGCGCAACACTCCCGGTCATCGGAAATGGCGGCGTAGCTTCCCCTTACGATGCGTGGCGTATGTTTCACGAAACTGGCGTGGATGCCATTATGATCGCCCGCGCCGCACTCGGCAACCCCTGGATCTTTGAAGACACGCTGGCGGCGTTTGCTTCCGGCGTAGAACCTCCGGCGCCCGCCTTTGCCGGCGCGCGTCCGCGCCGCGACCTCACCGTGATCCGCGACACGTTCGAAGCGCATATCGCGGCCGAAATCGCGTTGTTCGAACGCATCCAAGTGCGCTCTGGCCTGCCTGTCGATGCCGCACAGTTGGAGGAAACGCTGGCCACAACCTTCCGTTGCCATCTCTTCCGCTATCTGCATGGACTCAAAGGCTCGTCCTACGTACGCGGATACCTGCATGAACTAAACACCCTCGACGCGATCCGCGCCGCCGTCGCGGGTTGCCTCGAACGCGAAGCCGCCTACCGCGCGGCCGCGCGGAGTTAGGGGAGCTTCACCCGCACCATCACCGGATCCAGCGGGTCAAGGCGGAAGGCCAGTCGGCCGCCGTCTAAAGCTTGGGGCGCCTGACCGAATTCAGCGTGAAGCTCTGAGAAGCCGCCCGCGATCGAAACCTCGGCATCAGCCGCCGCCGTGTCGCCGTTCACTGCCAGCAGGTAGAGATATGACCCCACACGCCACGCGCGCGTTTCCACGGACGCCGGCGTCTTGCAAGTCAATTGCGGCAACGGCTCGATCGAGAGCATGACCGGAATGTAACGCTTGAGTTCCTCGCCCATCGCGCAGACATCAGCCCAACGCCGCTCGAATGGATCGCGGTCATGCATCTTGAATAGGTCAAAGAAGGAGTAGAAAACCAATCCGTTCGCACCGGCAGCCACGCACTGCCACGCCATAGCGCGCATCTCCGCCAGCGTCGGCGCGCGTGTCTTCTCGCGGGCTTCGCCTTTGCGGTATGCGCCCCAATCGAAGACCTGAGGCACTTGCCACATGGCCCGCGTGCCGAAAGAAAGATCACGCGTGTTGCGCGTCCACAGCAACGCCGTGCCGACCGGCTTGTCGGGTAGCGGATAGGGATCGGTCCCGATCACATCGAAGGTCGGCAGGTAGGCGTCCACTTGGTCATGCTGATACAGAACCACCCATGTGGGATGATCAGGATCAAGCTTCTCCATCAACCGCTGGCGCGCGGCCAGCCGATCCACCATCGCGAGCGGCAGTTCATCGTTGATGTACCAAGCCAACAGGGCCGGATGTTTCCCGTGCAGCGCCACGCGCCGCTGGATTTCGGCCACCTCATCCGCTTCGGTCTTCATGTGGGCAGGTGCCCAGCGTGTGCCGGAGTAGTAGTCTTTGATCGAGTAGATCACCTTGAGGCCGCGCGCATGGCAAGCATCCATCTGATTCGTTGTCGGACTGCCGTACGGCATCAGGCAGTTGAAAGGCCCTTTGGCGTAAATTTCCAACTCCTTCTCTTTGACGCCGCTCCAATACATGCCGAGAGGGAAGAACGGCTGTCCGTCCACGATCAGCCGCCGGTGCGGGTCGATGAACACACGCCGTTCCGGCAGACGATCAACGCGCAAGAAATGGGTCTGCGCGCTACCGCGGGATGTCCCGTCACGCATATTCAAAGTAAAGCGCACTGTGTAGGTGCCGACCGGTAGCGTCCGCGCGTCCAACGTGCATGCGGCATGGCGTTCGGTCAGCGTCGCCGGTTCCAAGCGTTTCACCGCCTGACCATCACTCGTTTCGATGCTGAAAAGTCCCTTCACTTCCGAAGGCACCACGCCGGACTCGTCCAACGTGAGCGCCGCATGAAATGACACGGGGCCCTCCGCCGCGACATGGCGATAAGTGGAAACGCTCACGGCGCGAACCAGCGGCGGCACGTAGCGCGTCACCTTGAGATCATCGAACCACGCCTTGCCGGTCATGCCGCGGCGCACATAGGGGGAGATGCTGACGCGCGTGGCATTCGTCGGGATAGCGCGCGTGAAACCGTGTACGCGCTGCCAGCCCTTGCTGGTTCCACGCACCCCTTCGGCATACGCCCCGCCCAGATATTTACTGCCGTCATACCACTCCATGCAGACCGCCGCCCCCGACTCCTCGCCCACAAGGTTTTCGGTCCGGACCCATACTTCATAGGCGTAGCAACACCCGCGCTGCAGGTCGAGCGCCTGCGACGGAAACGAGTAGAACTTGGGATCGCTGTTCTCAAAGACCAGTCCCCGCGAGCCCTCCCGTCCTGCGCCATCCGCAAAGCGATACACCGGTTTGCGTTCGGGCCAAGCGACAGTGGCCCCGGAAGGCTCCGTCTGCTCGAAGCCGGGGTTACGCACCAGATTCTCCTGCCCACCGTGACAAACGAAAGCCGCCGCGATTACCGCCAGCCAAACATTGCGATTGCAGATCATAACTTTCCCCTTTTTCATTTCTCTTCTCCAGCATAGGCCGGACGTGTTTCCGCGACCGCCGAGACGCCATCCGCGTCATCTCGGTAATCGACCTTCCCCGCATAAAAATCGTTGCAATGGTACGAAACGGGAACGTGATCGGCAAGGGGAATCGAGTAAATTTGGTAAAGACTTCCGCTGCGCACTCAGGTATACTGGCATCACATTCTGTCATTATCATTCTAACTTAGGAGGTTTGATATCATGCAGACGACATTCCGTTTCTCATTTGGCCCTTGGAACATTCACGAAGGCGCTGATCCCTTCGGTCCGCCCGTGCGCGACTCAATGTCATTCGCTCAGAAGCTGAAGCTGTTCAAACCGCTGGGCTTCGATGGCGTCCAATTTCACGATGACGACGCCGTGCCCGACCTGAATGACCTCGACTCCACCGCGCTCGCGAAAAAGGCCAAAGAGGTGAAGAGTATGCTGGACGGCGAAGGGCTGGTCGCCGAATTCGTGGCCCCCCGGCTCTGGGAAGACCCGCGCACGATCGACGGCGGCTACACCGCCAACGATCCCGCCTGCCGCACCTACGCCATCGAGCGCAGTCTGCGGGCCATCGACATTGCCCATGCGCTGGACACCAAGCTGATCGTGCTCTGGCTGGCCCGCGAAGGCACCTACGTGCGCGAATCCAAGGACAGCAAGCGCTCGACCGAGTATCTCGTCGAGGCCATCAACCGCATGCTGGCCCATGACTCCTCCATCCGCATTGCGATTGAGCCCAAGCCCAACGAGCCTGTCGATCAGGCCTACATCCCCACCACCGGTCACGCGATCGCTCTGGGGCACCTCTGCTCCGATCCCGCGCGCGTCGGCGTAAATATCGAGAGCGCGCACGCGATTCTCGCCGGGCTTGATCCCTCGGACGAGATGGGCTTTGCGCTGGCACACAAAAAACTCTTCTCGGTGCATCTGAACGACCAGAACGGCATCAAGTTCGACGCGGACCGCAGCTTCGGCAGCATCGACCTGCGGCGCGCGTTCAATCAAGTGCGCATTCTCGATCGCCACGCCTACGGCAGCAGCGGAGAGTTTGTCGGGCTCGACATCAAAGCCATGCGCACGCAAAAATTCGATGTCAGCACCAAGCACCTCTCCAACAGCCGCACGGTTTTCCTGAACCTGCTCGAGGTCTCGCGCGGGCTGGATCAGAAGGCGATCGACGCCCTCATCGCCGCGCGCGACTATGAAGAACTCGACCTGCTGATCATCAACGCACTGATGGGGAAATAGCGCGGATGCGGGCAACGCCCGCATCCCAAGTTAATGAGTTAATTAGAAAAGCAGCCGCAGATTCACGCCGCCCCACACGATCTCGTCCGGCGAACAGGCGCTACGGTCGAGCCCCCAGGCTCCACCGATCAGACCGGTATAGGCCAGCGTCGCACCGGCCGAGAAGTTCTCGGTGACGGCATACGACAAAAAGAGCGAGGTCTGATAATCGGCAAAGCCTTCGCCGGGCGACTTGTAGCGGACCGCGTTGTAGCGGCTGGTGCCGGCACCGAGCAGCACGCACCCGCCGGCGCGCAGCCGCTCAGTGATCGGTACCGATTTGTCTAGCGCGGCGCGGATATAGAGGTCTTTGAGCGGATTGTCCTCAAGGAAACTGCCGCCCACATCACGGTAGTCGTAGTAGACACTGAGCGAAGGCGTCACGACTGGGTTTTTGTAAGCCACCGTCGTGAAGAGTTCATACGTGCTGTTGCTGTTCTTCGGCCAGCCGTCTCCCGGAAACGTGTAAAAGATGTTACCGATCGTGACATCCACAGGCCCGAACGCCCGGCTGTAAGACGGCGTGATATTGAACACGTTGATTCCGCCGCCGGTGCGCGTCGCCTTGGGCTTTGAGGTGCGCCGCTGACTTATGTCCCAGTTCACCCAGAACTTCAAGGAGAACGCACCGTACTCCTGCGCGTCGTAGGTTGTGATGACGCTGGGCTGCGCTACGGCACGCCGGTCCAGCACCTTGCCGCGCCACACATAGGACGAGTAGAAATCGGTTCGCGCGTCGAGTGACACAGGCAGCTTCTCCTCTGCGCACACCGAGAGCGCAACCGCCATCAAAAGCGCGGCGGCCACGCGTAATCGGTTAGTGGCAGGGAGCCACGCATCCCTACACTTCGTCCAAACACTTCGTCGTTTTACGCTTAGTCCATACACTTCGTCGTTTGTTCGACCGACTAAGTGTGAGCGACTAAGTGTGGCAGCGACTAAGTGTGTTCGACTAAGTGTGGCAGCGACTAAGTGTGTTCGACTAAGTGTGGAGACTAAGTGTGCCTCCGCGCGTTGCGCGGAAGGAAAAAAACGAACATTGAGAATCGCGGCGGCGCGCCCCAGCGGCCGCCGTAAACAGTGCAGATCAAACATCAGAGGGACCACCCCTCTCGATAAGTCGTCTTCACATACGCGTTCAACTCCGGCATGTTCGTGCAACGCATCGCGGCGGCGTCCCACTCGACACGACGGCCACGCCCCGCAATCATCGCGATATTGCCGAGCAAGGCGATTTCAGCCAACGGCGCGGAGTACTCGAAGTTCGAGCAGGCCGGCGCACCGCCGCGGCACGCGCGGAAGAAGTCGTCCTGATGTGTGCCTTTAACGCGCGGCAGGATCTTGTCGGGAATCGGGAAAGCTCGGTGAGCCTCCTCGGGCACCATGCGGCAAGCGTCGCCGAATTCACCGATCGTCATGATTCCCTTGTCGCCAATGAGCAACGATCCGTTCCTGCCGAAATTCCGGTCGTACTTCTTCTCCAGCTCGAGGACCAGCGGCGGCAAGTATTGCCATTCGCGCTTATTGACGTTGCGCCAGCGCCGCGCCACCGTCTGCTCACCGTATTCCAACTCATGCGCCAGACCATCGTACCAGTAGACCTTGACCGGTGCCATCTCGCCGCGGGCCGGAAAGTCCCAGCGGAGGCGGGTCGTGATCGGCCAGACCTTACTGTCCCCGCCACGCACATCCTCGAGCTCTACCGCTTCCGGCGCTTGCAGCTTGAGTGCCCAGAATGCGGGATCGATGATATGGCAGCCCATGTTACCGATCGCGGCGTTACCGAAATCGCGCCAGAGGTGCCAATTGTGCGGATGCAGATCGTTATGGAAATCACGGAAAGGCGCTGGTCCGATCCATGAGTCCCAATCAAAGCCCTGCGGCAGGGGAAGAGCCGGAGAGTGATTGCCATCGGGCAGACCGTTACAACGACTGGTCCAGCAATACACCTCGCGCACCTGACCGATCGCACCGGCCCAAATATACTCGCAGAGACGCCGGCATCCCTCGTTCGAATGACCGTGATTCCCCAATTGGGTTACCACGCCATGACGCTTGGCCTCTTCCCGCAGCAAGCGCGCTTCTTGGATCGTGTGCGTCAGGGGCTTTTCAACATACACGTGGAGTCCACGGCGGATCGCCATCAACGCAGGTATCGCGTGCTGGTGGTTGGGCGTGGCGATGAACACCGCATCCAAATCTTTACCCATCACATCGAAAAGTTTCCGGTAATCGGAAAACGTTTTGATCGCGCCGGTGTCGGCGGAGGGCAGGGTTTTGCGCACCTGCTGCAATGTGAACGCGATACGCGCGGGATCGGGATCGGCCAACGCCACGACCTGCTCCTTACAACACTCGACGATCAACTGCCTGCCACCGCGATCGCCGCAGCCGATCAAAGCGATACGCAACGGTTTTTTGGCACCGGTTGCTCCCTGACCGCGCGCCCCCATGACTGACAGCCCGCCAATCCCGGCCGCTGTCGTTTTGATGAAATCACGTCTTTTCATTGTTCAACTCCTCATTCCTCATTCCAAAATCCCAAATCCTAAATCCTAAATCCTAACTCCCAATCACGCTTCCCAGCCTGCGCGACTCGGCACACTCAAAACCTTGTTCGCTGCGTCATCCTTGAAGCGCCCGGCCTTGCCGTCCCAATCCAACCGTCTGCCGGAGCCTTCCTCAATAGCGGCGACACCGAGCAGCACGATTTCATTGAGCGGCTGTGAGTAGTCAAAGTTCGCGCAGGCCGCCGGACCGCCTAAGCACGCGCGCATGAAATCCACCTGATGCGAACCGCGGATGCGCGGGAGCGTCTTGGGCGGCGGCGGAATCGTGGACCGGAGACTGTCCGGCACAAACCGCAGACTCTCGCCAAACACGCTGATGCAGAGAATGCCTTTCTCGCCAACCAGAATCGACGCGCAACGGCCAAGATCGACACCGTGCTTCTTCTCGATCTCCAACAGTTTCGGCGGCAGGTTCTGGTGTTCTTTCTTGACGATGTACTTGTAGGTGCCCTTCGTCCATGTGCTGTCGTCCCAGTGCAGGTCGCCTTTGAGTCCGTCAAACCAATGCATCTCGACAGGTGCAAGGTCACCACGCTGCGGGAACTTCCAGACGATATGGTCGCGAAGGCCCCATGACTCTTCTGCGCCCGGGCGGAAATCCACGAGTTGGACACTCTCCGGGCTGCCGAGTTTCAACGCCCAGAAGACGGGATCAATGACGTGGTTGCCCATGTTGCCGATGGTCGCGCTACCAAACCTGCGCCACGAATACCAGCCGACAGGATGAAGTCCGCGGTTATAGCCGCGCCATGCTGCCGGGCCGATCCACTTGTCCCAGTCCAAGTTTTTCGGACACTCCGAATCCTGTGCGAGCGGCTGCTCGCGCGCGTTGAGTCGGTCACACCAGCAATACACCTCGGTGACTTGACCGATGACTCCCGCCCAGACATATTCGCAGAGTCGGCGCGCACCTTCGTTGGAGTGGCCGTGCTGCCCCATTTGCGTGACCACGCGGTTGGCACGCGCCTCGGCCAGCATCCGGCGCCCCTCCTCGATCGTATTGGCCATCGGCTTTTCAACGTAGGCATGAATGCCGTTGCGAAAAGCGAGGAGTGCGGGCAGGCAATGCTGATGGTTGGGCGTCGCGATAAAAACCGCATCAACGCCGCCTGCCATCTGCTTGTAAAAATCACGGTAGTCGGCAAACGCGGCGATCGATTCCACGTTCGCTTCGGGCCGGTATTTCTTTAAACGTGCTCGTGCACGAGTGATGGCGCCTCCGTCCGGATCAATGAACGCCACGACCTCCGCCATGCCCGATGTCATGACGTTCGGCAGAATCGCATGACAGCCGCGGTCACCGCAACCGATCAATGCCACGCGTAACGGTTTGTCAGGCGCCGCCGCCGTGTCCTGACCACGCGCCCCTATGACTGACAGCCCGCCAAGGCCCGCCACTGTCGTTTTAATGAACTCTCGTCTTTGCATGACTTACGATCTCCATCTGTTTCAACATGCGATTCACCAAATCGTTTCAACATGCGGATACAAACGAATCAACCTGTCCGCAGTCACTAACCCTACCTGCAAACGCCGAGCAAGGGCGACAATCAACCTGTCCGCTGGGTCTTTGTGAAAAGTTCCCGGCAGACATGCACTGGCCAATGCGTCTTCGGCCACAACCGGTTCAATCACGATACCGGGGTAGCTACGTGCATGTTCAAACCACACATCAATCCGCATTGGCAAGGTAAGTTTGCCCAGCGCACATTTCGTTGCCACTTCCCACACCGAAATGACGGACACTTTCATGCCGTCATCCCGTTCGGCTCGGACAATCGCTTGCCGCGCGCGCACCGACAGACGCGCCGGGTCGTGTAGCCACCAGAGCCACGCATGCGTGTCGAGCACGATCATGTCGTGCTCCTCTTCCCTTTTTTACGCGGTTGCACCCTCTTTTTCGCAGGCACCTCGGCTACATTGCAAGCTTCCCACAACGAAGAAAGCGGCTCATCGAAATCTTCTGACACCACGATCGGCGTCCCACGCAACGGGTACGAATCGGACGGTGTATCATCCGCCTCGATTGGCACCAACATCGCAGCTGGCTTGCCATACTTCAGCAGAACCACAGGCGCACGCGTCGAAGCTACCGACTCGACAAGAGCTGGCAACGTGTTCCTTGCTTCTGAAATGCTCAACGCCTTCATAAACTTCCTTCCTTTATCGATTGCGCACCCCCCGATGAGTGTTACAAAAATTGCCACATCGGTCAATCGCATCCACAACACAATCACACATCAATCGGCATCGCGCAGGCCTGCAAGTGGCACTTGTGAACCAAGTACTCGTGCTCGTAGGTGTAAGGGTTCGCCATCTCGCCATTCACCACGGCGGCGAACTCGCGCCACTGATCCTCATAACGGTCTTTCGGCGGCGGCATGTCGATGGTCTGTCCCCCCTTCTTGTATCCGTCACGTGCCTCTTCCAGAAAGAGCTTCACAACGCCTCCCGATATATTACCCCGCGACTCAAGCGGATCAATGATGATCGTGCCCTTATCGCCCATCACCTTGAAGCGCCGATTGACAAATCCCTGCGCCTCGGTGATGGAGGTCCGGACGGTCGCCAACCGCCCGCCGTCAAACTCGAACACCGCCAAACCGTTGTCAAGCACCCCGTCGCCACGGGTACAGCGCTGATACGGCGTCACGCGTTCCGGCGCGCCCATGATCGTGACCATCAGGTCGATCAAATGGCAAGCCAGAATATACTGGATGCCGCCCTTGTACTGCTTGATGAGATTGCGGTAGCCTTGGCCGTCATATCGGCCCATCGAGGCATCCAAATCGACAACCCGTCCGATCAGCCCCTCTTTCACCGCTTTGATGCAGAACTGCACGGCTGGGTTGTTGCGATACATATAACCGACCTGCACCGTGAGTTGTCGGGCTTTCGCCTCGTCCAACAGCGTGCGGAGCGCCGGTAGCGACTCGCCACACGGCTTATCCAGATGGATGTGCTTACCGGCGCGGATGCTGCGCAGAGCGGGAGGAATGCAGATGCGCTCCTCGGTCTCAATGGCCACCGCCTGAAGCCCGGGGATCGCCAACAGTTCCTCCTGACTCATCCAGTTGAGTCCTTTGTAGCAAGCATTCCCCGGCATTTTTCCCGGTGCGCCCGGATGGTCGCCCGCCAGGCCGACCACCTCGAACAACTCAGGCAGTTTACGTAGCGTGGACATCTTGTAGGCATGCTGATTGCCGGTACCGATTTGGCCGATTTTTATGGGTGCGCGCCGGGCGGGCGCCGCGTCCTGTCCGAGGGCCACGCTACCGGCCAAGCCGATCCCCACCGCCAAAAAGCTGGATGCCGCCAGAAAATCACGGCGCGACAAGTCGGGGTGGTCCCCCGTTCTGAGCATCTCTATCGGTGCCATTTCACGTTATCCTCCTATGCAATCCTCGTCTGTAGCCCCTTGTGGCATGGGCGTCCCGCCCATGAGGCGAACACGGGCAAGATGCCCGTGCCACATGATTGACGAAACAGGAAAAACATTAAGAAATTCTCTGTGCCTCCGTGCCTCTGTGGTTCCCTTGATCATTACTGCAAGAAAAGTATCGTGCCACGGCGCGGGTAAACGGTCAACTCGAACCGGTCGAACCCGAAACTCGCTTCTTCGGGAATGGCATCCTGAACGCCGATAATCTCAACCAGCAAGGTGTCAGCCGAATGCGGAATGTTCTGCAGCGGCTCCAGCAACGCGAGATCGTACACATGGTCACGATAGTCACTCCAGGCCGTGCCGCAGAAGAAGAGGTCATCGCCGCACGTCAGGGTACTCGTGAACACCTCGACATTCGTCGCCTCGCCGAACAAACTCAACGTGCTGATCTGCGGCTCTGCGCCTTGGTTGGGGCCGAGACCGACACTGAGCACCTCCGTCCCGTCGACCCGGATCATAAAGCGGTCACCTTTGGCCGTCGGCTTCATCTGACCGAGCTGCGCCAGCATCATGCTCAATCCGATTTTGTCATGTCGCGGCAGATCGGTAAAAACCAGCGCGGCACTGTTCGTCAGGGTCACGAACGAGCGCAAGAAACGGCTGCCCGGAAAGCCCGCCGTGGTCAGCGTGTTGGTCAGCATGGGCATGTACTGGACGAGCAGCCCGTCGGCCGGCACCGCGTTGGAAGCCGCCAGTCCGGCCAGCTCGTCGGCGCTCAGCGCGCGCGTCCAGATCCGCGCGGCAGCGATATCGCCCCTGAACACATAGCTACCATCGCCGCGCCCGTCGCGCCCCAGATAGTAGTACGGCCCTTGCAACGGATACGCCCCTAGCGTCTCGGCCTGACTGCCCACCAGTTGTCCATCGAGGTACAGTGCCATCGTGTTGTTGCCCCGGACGCCAGCCAGCCGGTGCCACTGGCCGTCGCGCGTACTGATATCCGTAGGCGTGACACTCAGCGAGGTCGCGGCATCCGTATTCCGTAGATAAAACCGTACAACGTTCGGACCTTCAAGCTGCAGATTCACCGTGTTGTACACATGGTTGGACCAGTTCCCCATTAGAGCCCCCGCACCTGTCGACGTCGTGCGGAAAACAGCTTCGCAGGTGAAATTAGTCATCGGGACCCTTCCGAGTTTCGGTGCCCCAAGCGGGATCCGATAGCCCAGCCACCCCAGCCCAGGTTTGTGGGCGTTAAAAGGCGCGTGCAGATCGTATTCGGCGAGCAGATCGTCCTTTGAAAGCGCATCGCTGCCCGGCACGCCGAGGGCGACGATCTCCGCCAACTCGTTGGTACTCAACGCACGCATCCAGACGCGGGTCTCCCCCATCTCGCCCCTAAAGGCGACATCGGTTCGTTCATCGCGCCCCAGATACAGGTAGTCACTCGCAAGCGTATAGGATCCCAGTGTTGTGTTTGCCGACCCCACTTCTTGACCGTCCACGTACAAGAACATCGTGCTGCCGCGCCGAACGCCGGCCAGATGGTGCCACTGGCCGTCGCGCGTGTTCACGTTGGTGGCTAGCCGATTCAGATCCGTAACCGCTCCGGACAGGTTACGCTGGTAGAGCCGGACGTTGTTGGCACCATGAAGCTCGAGATTGACAACGCCGTTTGGGGCGGACGACATGTAGTGATTGCCCATCAACGTTCCTCGGACCTTGTGCGTCGTGCAGAACCACGTCTCCAGTGTGAAATCGCCTTGCGGCAGTTGCCGCATCGTATCGGTCAGTGGCACCCTCCATTTCACATCGGCGACCTCGGCGTTGAATGGTCCCGCCGCATGTCCCGCCGTGTCGGGCACGTAGTCGAGCACGGGCCTAGCCGTGTCGGCCGCCACGTAGGGATAAGCGGGGTCCTGCACGTTGTGTACCAGCCAGCCGTTGTTAAACATGCCAGCGGGCAGTCCGCTGTCTGTGTTCAGCGTGAAGGAAAGATCCTTCCCGCCCAGTGAGATCACCGGCGCCGGCGCCGGCGTGAAGGCAAGCTTCGCCCCGCTTACACCGCGCTGGTAGACCGCCTCGACCTCGGCGGCGGAGAGCGCACGTCCCCACAGCGCCAGCTCGTCGATCATTCCCTTGAAACAGCGCCAGCCCCAACCGCCAAACGTCAAATAGCCGCGTGCGGCACCCACGTGAAACCCTCTGATCCCCCTGATCTCACTCCCGCCGAACACGGCACCGCTGCCGACACTGTGGCTGAACACAAAGACACCGTTGGTGTACACGGAGAGCGTGGTCATGCCGTCGACCGTGGCAAACGTATGGGTCAAATGCACCCACTCCCGCAATTCGGTGGTAATGGCTTGGGCATAGTTCTGCCCGACATAACTCGCAAAACGGCTATGAGCACCGGCCTCGGCCTCGTAGGTGGCCGTGTAGTTGTCGCGCGTCTGATAGACACTCTGGCGCGTGTCGTTCGTCTGCTGCCAGTACCACAGTGAGAGCGTGAATGAAGTCCCCAAATTGTCTTGGTGATACGGCAACCGGATAGCAGCGGTTCCATCCAGCAATAGCGCGTTGCCGACGATGCCAGACGCGCCGTCGGCGACTCCAGCGACCGGCGTCCCTAAAAGCACAGACGCATTGTGATGCGGACTGGGCGTCACCTGGTTGACAAGCAGGCTCTCCGTGTCGTCAAAACTCCAATAGGCCAGCGGATCGTCGATATCTCCCCGCACGGCGAGCGCACCGAGCACGCCCGCCACGCCGAGCAAGATTCCTCGCGCCTTCACCGCAGCCGCCACCGATGCCTTTGTATGAATCGTCTTCATTGTAATCTCCTGTTTGACAGCACACGCCCTTTATCACGACAGTGACCACATTGTAGACCAGTAAAGGAGGCGCGTCAACTGACCGGCTGCCAATATCCAGCCCTTTTTCTCGTTCTTTGCGGCTATTCATGAGCAGGGCCAACTCATGAATTGATCATTGATCGCGCTTCAGTATTGAGCATCGGCGTCATCCATGCTAAATTGCGCACTGCACGATTTGAGGCCAGAGTGGTGGAATGGCAGACACAGTGGACTTAAAATCCACAGGCGGGTGAAATCGTCGTGGGGGTTCGAGTCCCCCCTCTGGCACCAAAACAAAGAGGCCCAATGCCGTCGAACTTGACCTTTAGCCGCAGACGTCCTTTTTACGAATTTGCAAGACGGCCTGTTTTCTGCAAGGATACACGTCATGAGATATTCGTTTCTGTTTCTCGCGACATGCGTCGCGCTGCGTGTATACGTCCTCCCGGCGGCTGCTCAGGAGACCGATCCCGGACGTGCGCCGACCGGCGTCATCACGCGCCCTGGCGATTTGTTGAAAGAGGCCGACGGCACGGAGTTCCGTTTCGCGTATTTTCCGTCGTCCGATCAACTGCGCCTGCTTGTCCTGCAAAAGACGCCTGCCTTCACGCGATGGGATGTTGCGCTCAGACGTAAGGGCGACGACCGCGTTCTCTCCCGTTACGACGGTGCGCTCCCCATGCCCGCCGCAGGCGAGACCGTCTCGGTCCCGACGCTGGACGAAGGCGTGTATGAACTCACCTTGAACCTGACAACGCCGGACGGCAAGCAGCGCGACATCACGCGCACCTTCACGCGCAAACACTTCCCTTGGGAAAACTCCGCGCTGGGCAGCGAAAGAATTGTCATCCCGCCCTTCACGTCGATGACCGTGGATAAAAAGCGCGCCAGCGTTTCCTGCGTCCTGCGCACCCATGACATCGACAGCAACGGCCTGTGGAAGCAGGTGACCAGTCAAGGCGTCCCCTTGCTGGAGGCCCCCATGCGTCTGGAAATCGAATCCGCCGGCAAAGACTACACGGCTCAAGGCGGCAAGGTGACCTTCACGGAAAAAGCAGCGGACCGCGTACAGGGCCATGCGTCATGGCACGCCGGACCGGTACGCGGACGCACCGACTTCTCCGTCGAATACGACGGTATGGCAAAACTTTCGCTTCGGCTCGAACCGGCCCAGGAACGCGTGGACGCCCTGCGCTTGGTCATTCCCCTTCGGACAAGTGAGACGTGGCTCATGCATCCCGTGGCCGACCTGCTGCGCTTTCACTACGCGGGCCGCATCCCGGACGGCGCGGGCATTCTCTGGGAATACAGCGGCAAGACCAACACGGTACGCTATACCGAGGCGGGGAAACCCGACGCCGACGGCAAGGTGTGGGACTCGCGCCATGTGGGGCGCCACAAATTGCCCGCCCCGTTCGTGCCCTACATCTGGCTGGGCGGCACCGAGCGCGGCATCTGCTGGTTCGCCGAGAACGACCGCGACTGGAACCTCGACCCGCAGCGTCCCGCCCTCGAAATCAGGCGACAAGGCGAAACCACCTCGCTGGTCGTCCATCTCTTCACGCGCCCCACATCCCTGACGCGCCCGCGCACCCTCATCTTCGGGCTGATGGCCACGCCGGCCAAGCCGATGCCCGAAACGCCCGTGAACTTCCGGCGCTGGTTTCCCGGGGCGCAGGTCACCAATACCGAGCAGGTGGTGAATTTCGGATTCATGGGTGCCTGCTACTACTGGGGCGCGGCGGGGCCCAGCTTCGCATTCTATCCCGCCTTCAAGAACTTTTCCGTCTATGACGAATTCGTCCGTCTGCGCAAAGGCGGAACCGCCGATTTCGCGTTCACCGAGAATTGGCTCAAGCAGTTCCAGTCCGCCGAATTCACGTCGCGCCTCGACGAGCACGGACATCCCCCGAACATCGTCACCTACCGCAACCACATCAACTGGTCGCTGCGCTTTTTCAACAAGGGCGCGTGGTCGTCTCAGCCCGAAAAAGGGCGCACGGGGTGGGTCATCCCCTACACCAATGCGCGCGCGATCAACTGGGGCGAAGAGGCGGAAACCTTCATGGACGAATGGAGCACCATGGACATCGCCGACCCGCGCTGGCCGGGCGAGGAGCGCTTCATACGCGGCAAAGACAGTATCTGCCGCCTCGCGCGCTACGGCAAGGTCTCGATTCCCGGCGAAACTGCGGGCATCGCCTACGCCATCGACCCTCTGCCGAGCTGGCAGAACATGGTTCTGCACTACTTGAAGCGCATGATGGAAACCTTTGCGGACGGCATTTACTTCGACGATTTCTTCCTCTCGCCGAACTACACGCCAACCGGCCCGGGCTACGTGGCCGAGGACGGCACGCTCCGTCCCGGAGTCAACATCTTCGGCTTCCGCGAGTTGGCCCGGCGCACCGCCGTGATGCAGCACCAGATGGGACGTCGTCCGCTGCTGTTCATCCACATGACCAACGCCAACCTCATCCCGCTACTCTCCTTCGGCACGATCATTCTGGATCATGAGTGGCGCGACCAAGGCGCATTCAAAGACAAGGACTGCCAAGAGCGACTCTATCTTGACGGCGACACAAGCCTGCTGCTCGCGCAAAGCACCGGCCTGCAGAGCGGCTGCCTCAGCGTCTGGCACAACCTCTTCCACGGCGACGAGCGCATCACGCGCAGTGCGCTGGGCGTGTCGCTCACGCACGAGATCAAGTGCGGCCTCTGGTACGGCCCGCTCCACGCGCGCACCACCGCGCTGCTGGCGAACTTCGGGTACGGTCTGCCCGACTGCCGCGTCTGGCGCTACTGGGACGCGGACCAGCCCGTAAAGACCGAAGGCGCGCCGGTGAAAACGATCGTGATGGCGCGCGCGGGGCGCGCGCTCCTCGCCGTCTCAAGTTACGGTCCGGGAGGCGACGTCTCGCTCTCGCTCGATTTGGCGGCGCTCGGGGTGCCGGCCGATGCCGTAGCCCGCAACGCCGAAATCGGCGAGCCCATCGAACGCACAGCCGAAGGGCGGTTCAAGCTGTCCCTTCCGCGCCATGACTTCCGCCTGATCGAGGTCGGGCCAGGACAGTAATCGGTTGGTGACAGGGGGTACGCGTTGAATGCGTTTCTGGTGAAAAGGGGAGCAGAGAGTCGGGAGCGCGGGTGTCCTCGCCCGCAACAACGTGCCTTGCAAAAGGGTGTGGCACGGGCATCTTGCCCGTGTCCCATGGTTTCATTTTTTGGCATGATCTTTGTCTTGTTATGCAGCGTATTTCAAATGTCATGTATTCAAGTTGACGGTGGTTTTAACACCGGGGTTACCGCCATTTCCAATCAGGTGGAGGATTCGGTTTCGTCAGGAATGTTGCTGACCTCAGCATACGCCGATTACTTTCAAGAATTCGATAGATGGCCTGACTCCCACGCCAAGCTCATTGAATACTACAAAACCAAAGCGAAAACAGATGCATCGTTGATCGCGGTGTATGAACAGTTGGAAGAGTTCACGGAAGTAAAAGTTGTCGGCATTGAGGATCGGATTATAGAACTGGAGTTCAGGCGTCCGCCGATTTCCCCTGTAAATGACAACCGTTCCGTGGCAACAGGCAAAGTAATCATTGATGCAGGTTGTCCGTGACCGATGCCTTCGATCTCACACAAAGGCCACGAGGCCACAAAGTTTCCATTCCTCCAGCACTTGTCGTCGGGCTTGCGAAGCGCAGGGAGGGGTAAGCGTCTGCTTGTCTGCGGACGAGCGACGCCCGTCCCGGTACTCTGCGAGGAAGCCAGAGACCATCCTTCCGCGCAACGGAAGGCGGCTCGTGGGGACACTCGCCCTCCAGCCTTCGCGCCTTCGCGTGAAACAACAGTGCCGCGCTTTTACTCTCACGAGGTTAAAACCTTGCACCACGCAGCCGCGCTCCGCGCGGATTTAGGAGTTAGAAGTTAGGATTTAGGGTTTAGCGCTTTTCGAGGCTGTCTTACCGCGCGCCCCTCATTGCATGCCTCGCGCGCGCCCGGTGCTCGCCCTCCCGCCCGTTTTTACACTCATCATTGCGACCACTGGGTGGTCGCAATAAGAGAGGTTGACTCGCGACCCGCGACTTGCGACTTGCGGCTAGAACTGCCCCCAAAAAAATCTGTGTGCCATCTGTGGATGAGAAAACCCGAGAGTGGCGGCTCCAAACTTCGCACACTAAATTGGCCTTGGAAGGTTGCCCCCGATTCTGTACAGTGCTGTACAAAAAGACAAGGAGGATGTCATGAAAACGGTATCGTTCACAGAGTTCAGGAACAATGCCTCTGGATTCGTCACAGCGGCGGAACGCGGCGAATCGGTGGTCGTGACTCGGCACGGTCGGGAGGTTGCCATTCTCGGACCTGTCGAAGCCGTCAAAACGCCCTCTTGGAAAACGCCCGCACTGAGGCTCGCCGCAAAAGGGGCCGGACTCTCCGCCGCCATCTTGGAGGAGCGTGATCGTGCGAGTGTTTCTTGATGCATCGGCGTTCGCAAAACGACTTAATTGCGGGCTTCGCCCACATTAGGAATTAAGGTTGTAAGGGGTTAAGGCTGTGAGGGAGGGAGGCGGAGCGACCGGATGAGGGGGCTGAGCATTCTTTTGTGGTTAATCATGAGTCATCGCCTTATTCGTAGAGCCTCACAGCCTTATCGCCTCACAGCCTTACAGCCTTACAGCCTTTGAATTGCGGGCTCCGCCCGCGTTAGCAGTATGCCTTTAACTCGGACATTTATCGGATGGGAGCGGCCGCTTTGCGAGACCGTGCCCGCCTTTTTGTTGGCGCGGGCGAACGACGGCCTGCTGGACTTGCGCCGCACCATCGTGATCGCGCCTACCCGCCAGTCGAGCTGGCGGCTGCGCGGCGCACTGCCGCTGGCCGCAGACGCGCGGGGCGTCGCCTGTATCGGGCCGGAGATCGTCACGCCGCCCGTCTTGCTGGCACCTCCTCAGGAACCGGGCATAGCGTCGGGCTTCCGAAGTCTGCTCGCTTGGACGGCTGTGCTCAAAGCGGCCGGACCGGATGAGTTCCGCGCTTTTCTCGGGGCCGGCGACAAGCGTCCGGCCACAACCGCATGGGCGTTGCAAATCGCCCGCCAGCTTCAGCAGTTGCGGAAGGAACTGGCCGACGGCGGCCTCACCTTGGCGGACGTTGCTGATCTCGACGACGCATTCGAGGAGACCGAGCGCTGGGCCGATATGAAAGCGCTCGAAGGCCGTTACCGTGAGCAGGTAACGGCGTGGGGACTGCGCGATGCGGTCGACGCCAAACTCGCCCATGTCCGTGACAGCGCGCGGCCGGCGGAAGTCGAGCGCATCGTCGTGGCCGCTGTGCCTGATCCCCCTCGGTTGCTCGAAAGGCTGTTGGCGCGTTGGGCCGAGGACGGCGCCATCGTGGACATCCTCATCGCAGCGCCCGAGGGCGAGGCCGCCGCGTTCGACAACTGGGGACGTCCCGTGCCGGATGCGTGGGCGCGCCGCCCCATCGCGTTGAACGACGAGGATCTATGGCTGGAGGCCACGCCCGATGACCAGGCCGCACGCATCGCTCAGTCGGTGGCGGAAGCGCTGAAGGCGCAGCCCTGCCCTGCCGCATCGCGGCCGCAACTTGCCATCGGTGTTCCCGATCGCGAAACCGTCGCCCCGCTGCAACGCGCGCTGGCGGATCTCGGCCTTCCGGCTTTCGATCCGCAGAACCAGCCCTTCACGCAAACGCCGCTCGCCCGGCTCGTGCATGCGTTGCTCGACCTGCGCGCTTCTGACGGCTATGCCGAGGTCGCCGCCCTCTTGCGCCACCCAGACGTCTTGGACGCGATCGGCGACGGCGCTGACGTGCTGCGGAAGCTTGATGCATTTCAGTCCGAGTTCCTGCCGGTCACGCTAGACGACCTTCACGAACGGGAAGCCGCAGACCCTAGACATCAACCGCCCGCAGTGCCGCAACATGCCGTGACGCTGGTGCGGGCGTGGCGCGAACACCTGACGCAGGGCGATCTGGCGGCGGGATTGCGCACGGTCTTGCAGCAGATTTACAAACCGCGCCTGCTTGATTCAACCAACCGAGCGGACGCGGCCTTTCAACAAGCCGTCACCATTTTCGATGATTGCCTGCGCGAATTGGAAGAGGCTGGAGCAGACGTGCGAGCCGAGCAGGACGGTGCCGATATCCTACTCGCCCGTCTGCATGAAAGCAGCGTCAAACCTGAACGGCAAGGCGAGCCGCTCGATCTCGAAGGGTGGCTGGAACTGGCGTGGAACCCCGCGCCGCTGCTCTTTGTGGCCGGCATGAATGAAGGCTTTGTGCCTGACGGCCACATGGGCGACATCTTTCTGCCGGATTCGCTGCGCACCCGGCTTGGTCTGCGCGACGACCGCCTACGCGTAGCGCGCGATGCCTACGTGCTGGAAGCATTGCTCGCGCAACGCCGCAGCGGAGGACGCGTCATCCTGATTGTCGGCAAGACCTCCGCTGGCGGCGACCCGCTCCGTCCCTCGCGCCTGCTCTTCCGGTGCCCCGACTCCGAGCTGGTGGCGCGCGCGAAAAAACTTTTCCGCGAGATACCGCCGCCGGGCACGGCATCGGCCTTCACCATCGGATTCAAACTCGATCCGGGGCGCGTACCGTCCGACAGCCTCAACCAACGGCGCAAGCAGGTGTTGAGTCCGACGCTGTTCCGCGACTATCTGGAAAGTCCGCTCCTGTTCTACCTGAAGCATGTACTCGACATGGAGCCGCAGGACGACCGCGAACGCGAGCTGGACGCGCTGGCCTTCGGCACCCTGATTCACGCCGTCCTCGACCAGATGGCCGCTGACCGCGGCCTGTGGGCGTGCGACGACGCCGAGCGGCTGGGACGCTGGATGGAGGACAAGTTGCGGGAACTGATGCGCGCGCGTTACGGCGCACGGCCTTGGCTGGGCGTTGAACTGGCCGTCAACAGCGCCGTGCAACGGCTCAAGATGTTCGCCGAAAAGCAAGTCGCCTGGCACGCCGACGGCTGGGAGATCATCCAGCACGAAGAGCACAGAGGCAAATGCATCGAGATCAACGGCGTCACCGTCCGCGGCCAGATCGACCGTATTGACAAAAGGATTGAAGACGGGAAGGCGGTCTACTGCATACTCGACTACAAGACTTCAGACAAGGCAAAGCCTCCGGCGGAAGTGCATGTGGGGCCGTCCTTCGGCGACAATGAATTTTTAGCGGCGGCTCAGATTCCCAAGGAGCTTATCGCAAACAGCAAAATCGACAAGCGTTGGGTCGATTTGCAGTTGCCGCTGTACCGCGAGCTTGCCAAGCAGGAGTGCCCGGGCGAGATCCGGCTCGGCTACGTCAGCCTGTCGAGCGCGTTGGGTAGCGTCGCATTCAACCTGTGGGACACCTACACGGATGCGTTGCATGCCTCCGCCATGACCTGCGTCGAAGCTGTTGTCGAGCGCATCAAGGCGGGTGATTTCCAGCAAGCGGGGCGTCCTCGGTTTGCGGATGACTTCGCCGGTGTGCTGCTCGGCGACGCCACGAAAACCATCGAACCGCCGACATGTCCTTGGAGGGCCGACGCATGAACCTCGTTCAGAACCGCTCCATCTCCGCTTCGGCCGGAACCGGCAAGACCTTCCGCCTCGCCCACCGCTACATCGGCCTGATGGCCGCCGGTGTGGCACCGGATCGCATCTGCGCCCTCACCTTTTCCCGCAAGGCGGCGGGTGAAATTTTCGACAAGATCGTCGAGCATCTTTGCGCGGCCGTGACCGACGATAAAAAGCGCGGCCAAACCGCCGCAACGATTGAGAAGGAAGGGTTTGTTCCCCCCGACGAGGCGAACGATTACCTACGCCTGTTGCGCACCCTGCTCGACCACGGCCACCGCCTGCGGATCGGCACGCTCGACAGCTTCATCCTCGGCGTCGTGCGCGCCTTCCCGCTGGAGCTGGGCGTGCCACCCGAAACGCGCCCCATGGATAACAACGGCGGCGAGGCCGAAGCCACGCGCCTATCCATTCTGACCCGCCTTCTCGATCCGCGATCCCCGCTCGAAGCGAACTGGCAGGAGGCGTTCCTGAGCGCCTTCCGCATGTCACAGCACGGACGCGAGACCAAGCGGCTGTTGTCCGTCCTGAATAGACTGATCATGGACTACCACGCCTTTTATCGGACGCACGGCGCACAGGCGTGGCACTGGGGCGACCGAGAGCGCATCTGGCCGCAGGCCGACCGCTGGTGGGAGGCCGGCCCCAGCGATCCGCCGCCCGATACACTGGCCGAAAGTCTGCGCACGGTGTTCGGCGACGCAAGCCGACCGGCCCAACTTGGCAACCGGCTCGCGGAAACCGCAACCGCCGCCCTATCGCATGCGATCGACAAGCCATGGCCGCAATGGACCGACAAAGCCTCGCTTCAACTTCTGCAGAGTGCCGCAAGTCCCCAGCCGCCCACGCTCGTCTACTACAACAAAGAGTACCCGCTCCCCCAGCCGTTATGGGATGGTGTGCGGTTTGCGCTGTGCCATGCGATCGATGAGGAGATCAAGCGCGCACTGAGGCAGACACAGGGGCTGCGTGCCGTGCTCGCCCGTTATGATGAAAGCTACGCCGCCGCGCAGACACGCGACGGGCATTTCACCTTCGAAGACCTTTCGCGCCTTCTCGGCTCCGACAACCACGCGCCCAGCCGCGTCCCCGACGCGGCGAACCGGCTCTACATCGACTACCGTCTGGACGGCAAGCTGGATCACTGGCTGATGGATGAGTTCCAAGACACGAGCGACACGCAATGGGCCGCGCTCGCGAACCTCGTGGACGAAGTCATCCAGGACGACGCGCGATCCTTTTTCTTTGTGGGCGATATCAAGCAGTCGATTTACGGGTGGCGCGGTGGCAACTACCGTCTCTTCAACGAGATTCAAGAGAAGTATCAGGGCGGTGGCGCGCGCGCCATCGTCAGCGAATCGATCCAAACATGCCACCGCTCGTTGCCGGCCATCATCGATGCCGTCAACCAGACATTCGATGATCTCGCCGCTTGGACGCCGTCCATCGGTGAACAGGCGGGGTTGCGTGCCGCTGCCGTCCAAGCCTTTGCCCGCGCCTGGACGTACCACGAAAGCGCAAGGACAAACGAAGGGGCGGGGTTCGTTTCGCTGCTCGAATACGAACCCCCGAAAACAAATGCAGCGCCGCCGACCGAATCCGACGACGGCGAAGAAGATGCCGGATGTCCCGCCCAGTTCGAGGCTGTCGCGGCGATCCTGAAACAGACCCAGCCCATCGAGCGCGGACTGACAGCCGCCGTGCTCGTGCGCAACAACAAGACCGGCCGTGCGTGTGTGGATGCGCTCCGACGCCTGCTGCCGGATGTGCCGTGCGTGCATGAAGGCAAAGGCGGCATCACCGACAATCCGGTCGTGACCCTGCTGCTGGCACTGGTCCATTACGCCACGCACCCCGGCGACACGGTCGCCCTGCGCCATCTCCAGATGAGTCCGCTAGGAAGCGCCTGCGCAGACATCGGATACGACGCGCTACCGGTGGTCTTATTGCGATCGCTCCAGATGCGCGGGTTCGCCGCCACGCTGCGCGAGTGGGGCGAAAAGCTGGGCGACTTAGACCCCTTCAGCCAGCGACGCCTGAGCGAGTTCTTGACGGCCGCCGAAAGTTTCGATGCGCTGGGCGTGTGCGACCCCGACCGCTTCACGGATCATATCGAATCCTATGAGACCCGATCCGATGCCGCCGCAGGTTCGGTACGCGTGATGACCGTCCACCAGGCCAAGGGGCTGGGATTCGATCTGGTCGTGATCCCCTTTGAGGCCCGGCGCGACAGTTTTGAAAAACCGAAAACGCCGCAACTTCTGGCGGGCGACGACTGGATGCTCAACCCGCCAAACCGTCAAGTGCTGGAAGCCGCAGGCGGCGCACCGGTGGACGCCTACGACGCCGCGCGCGCCGACGCGAACTTCGCCCAACTCTGCGTGCTCTACGTGGCCATGACCCGCGCCCAGCGGGCGATGTACTTGGTTGTGCCGAAGAGGGCGAAAAACCCGACCACCGCCAGCGAGGTCGATTTGCTGCGCGAGCGCTTGCAGTCCGACGTTCCTCCGGATGTGGGGCCAGGCGGATTCACGCAGCTCTACACTCACGGCGACCCTGATTGGTTCCAGCAACACCAAGCACCGACAGCCGACGCGCCGGAGAGTCCAGCCGCACCGCTCCGTATTGGGTTTACGACCGACATCATTTTGCGCGAACCTTCAAAAGAACACCTCGACGGCCACACCTTCCCGGCCCAGTGGTTGTTCAATGCTGAGGCTGGCGACGTACGCGCCTTCGGCTCCGCCATCCACCGCCTTTTCCAAAAGATCGAGTGGCTTGAAGAGACCGACATCGAGCGCATCATCACCGAATGGCGACAAGAGTCCACAGAGTCCGCAATTTTGCTGGGCGATGTCGAGCGCCAGTTCAGAGCGTGCCTGCAAAACAGCGAGGTACAAAAAGCGCTTTCGAGACCTACCGCAGGAAGAGCGGAAGTTTGGATCGAAGCTCCGTTCAACCTGCTTGTCAACATCGACGGGCAAAAGCAGCTCATGAGCGGACGCTTCGACCGCCTCGTGATTGAGAGAGACGCGGCGGGACGCCCCGTACACGCGACGATTATCGACTTCAAGAGCAACCGCATCGCGACGGAACAGCAGATTCAAGAAACCGCCCGCGGTTACACCGGCCAGATGTGTGACTACGCCCGTGCCGCCGCGCAACTGCTCGGCCTGTCTCCCGAGCACGTCACCCCTACCCTGCTCTTCACGCGGCTGGGGCGGATTGTCTTATTGTGACCACGCAGTGGCTCGCGCAGCGCGTCGATTTAGGATTGAGGATTTAGGAGTTAGGATTTTTCTCGCTTCGGCGTTGAACACTTCGGCGTTGGGCGTTCTGTGTTCGGCGTTTTATAGACAACCACGAACCACACAAAACAAACCAGTGCGGCGGCAAGCGGTATCCCGCGCGACGCCGCTTTTAAAGCACGAGTGTGGTGGCAAAGTGGTGTCGCGACCCGCGCACAGCGCGGCTCTTGTCACCGCACTGTTCGTCTGACTTTTGAGAGCCGGAAGGGGTACAAAACACGCACTCGACTCGCACCCCTGTCACCAACCGATTCGCTTGAAAAAGTGTCGGCAGAAAAGTGTCGGCGTTGACGGTGGGAGCAGAGATGCGTATAATGACCTATCTTCTGATCCAAGTGGTGGGTCTGCTTGTCTAAATGGGACGTGGTACCTGCACGGGGAGTAGCCAAGGATCGGGTAGGGGAGAGAGCGATGGGCCTTCGTGGCTTGTCCATTCACTTATTTGCCTGAAGTTTTGAGAAAGGGGTCGAACATGAAAAAAACGATGATTTTCGCATGCGTGTGCATGGTGTGTTCTGCGGCTCTCGCGGGTCTGGACCCGGCTCACCGCGTGATGTGGCGTGACTCCGTGACGGAGGGCTTTTACAATGATGCCGCAAACTGGGATGGCGAGTTGCCGGCAAACGGCATCGACGGAAAATACGGTTGCATCAGCTTTCAGGCGAACGACGTGACGATTAAGGTTCCGCCGGAGGGTCTCGTCGAGAACTCCGGCACGGTCTTTCTCGGCACGGGCAATGGTACGCACACGCTCACACTCGACACGCGCGGCACCTACTGGGAAAAGAAGGGCCTGAGAGCCACCAACGGCTGGTGGGGTGTGCCGTTCTCCCAGAATCTCACGGGCACACACATCTTTAATTTCGAAGGTCTCTCTACGGTGTCAAACACAGTCCGCGTCTGGCGTTTTGACGATGCCCTCTTCACTTGGAAATCGACGGGTGCGACGAAGCAGGAATTCGACCTCTGGAGCGGAACGCTCGACATAGCCAAGCCACTCTACCTCGGTTCAAACGGCGGCGAGGTACACTTCACCATTCATCCTGAGGCGACGCTCAACGGCTCCGCCGAAATCCAGCAGCGTGGTAATGCCGTTACGCACACTACGTTTCTGGGAGGACGTCATTCGATCAATGGCATCTACTTCAAGGATGGGAATGCAAACGCCGGCCCCACTTGGGTACATGTCACGAATGACGCAGTAGTCGTTTCGCGGGGCGGACTTTTCCTTGGGAACCGGTCCGCCACCACAGCGAGGTTAGGGCAGTCGATCGGACTGCTGGACCTCACATGCACGGCGCGCATGGAGGTTACGAACGGCGTTATGCTCGGTGCGGGCAATACGAGCGCTGTGAACCTGCGCAACGAGGGGCGCATCGACGTTCGTGAGAACGCATCCTTCTATTCGCATAATACCGTCTATTTCGGTAACACGCAGTGTTCCACCGGTATTGTGACGGTGACGGACCACGGTCTTTTCGACGGTGCGTCTAGCTTCTATATGGGTTCGTCCTCGAATGCCGTGGGGTATCTTTTGGCGCAAGACGACGCCGCGGTTGTCTGTGGCGGTGTGCTTTACATGGGGAACGCGAAACAGGCGCGCGCCTACGTGGCGCTCAAGGACCGCGCCACGCTTTCCGTCAGCCCCATTGTCGGCAACTGGATGTGCCTGGCACCCAACACGGATGACGCCTACGGCCGCTTTGAGGCAACGGACGACGCCGTGGTCACGCTCAGTAATCAGTCGTCGATCGAAATGACGATGGGCGGTACCTCGCGCGCGGAGTTGATCCTCTCCGGCAACGCGCAGTTACGCGGCGGCACGGGATCGGCCCTCACGAACAAGAGCACGGTGGTGGGCAACACTGCCGTCTCGCTCTCTTCCAACGCATTGCTCGCTGTGCGTGCCGTGTACGGCGGCTCGCCTGTGGACGGTTCGCAGACGATGACGTTTACGGCGGATGGCGGCACGCTCGCCGTCTCCGGCACCTCTAAGCCGCCGGTCCCGTTCATGAGCGGTTGTGTGGCGACACTCGGCGCGCGCGGCTTCACGCTCGACTCGAAGCACTTCGATGTGACGCTCGACCAAGACTTCACAGCGGCGGGTGGCGCCACTTCCGCAACCTTCACGCAGACCGGTCTCGGCACGCTCACGGTGATGCGCAACTCCTCCCATCCACGGACCGTCGTCGCGCAGGGCGCGCTCGCATTCACGAACGGCACTTCGCGCTTTGGTAATGCGCTTGAGATCGCCGAGGGCGCACGTCTTGTGCTTTTGGACGCCTCGGCGTCCATTACGGCTGACTCGATTGCCTTCACAGGATCTCTGATAATCGATCTGCCGTCGGACTACACGCTCGACGATGCGCACACGGTCCTTACGCTCGGCACGGCGCTTACGGCGGATCAGTTCGCGCAGATCATGGTGGGTAATCCCGAGAAGGGCAAAAGCTATGCGTTCACGCAGAGCGGAGACAGCCGGACTGTGTTCGTGACGGTGACGTCGGCGACCTCCGGCGCGTACACCTGGAATGCCGGTACGGGCATTTGGGGCCTCTCCGGCAACTGGACGCCCACAGGCGTGCCTACGCACAACGACGTAGCAACGGTGGTTTCGGGCGCCGCGATCACGATGGACGCTGCGGGTGCAGTGGGTTCGCTCGCCGTGCAGGCGGCGGTCCCCGTCACGCTTTCGGGTGACGATGCGCTCTATGTGGCGGATGGCGTTTCTGTGGTCGCGGGCAGTTCGCTCACGGTATCCGCGCCTGTGCGTAATTCCTCGACCTTGGTGAAGGACGGTCCCGGCACGCTCACGTTGGCCGGCACGAACACCGTCACGATGTCCGGTGACTGGAAGCTCAACCGCGGTGTGACGGCGTTTGCTTCGGCGGCGGCGCTCGGCGCGCACTCCGCCAGCGCGTCTGCGATCACAATCAGCAACTGCACCTTCCGCTATACAGGCGAGGCGACATCCCTCACGCGTCCGCTACGTATCGCGGGTGAATACTGCGCGGTGTTGGACATCGTGGGCGACCTCACGTTTGATGACCTGAAGGTCAGCTACACAGATACGGCCGGCGGCGGCATCGTGAAGACGGGCGCGGGTACACTCACGCTCAATGCGCCCAGCGGCACTACCACCCTTTCCGTGCGCGGCGCAACAGGGCGCGGTAGCAACCAAGATGTGGGCGGCACGTTTGTACCGTCGAACGGTGAGGTTACAAGTTGGAATGGCGTGGGACAGTTCTCAATGCTGGACGGCAAGGTATTTGTCCAAGGACAGGGCAAAGGTGTCTCCATCGTGAAGCAGGAGCATCACTGCTCTCTCGGTGGCAGCGGCTGGAACACCACTGTCACACCGGAGCTTTATTTGAAGGATGTCACCTATGACGTGGGTAGTGGCAACGGTTTTCACATGTTGATGGATGTACAGATCAAGCAGGGGTGTCCCGCCGCGAAACTGATCCTCGATAACGCGCATCTTACGGCGAATGGACTCGACATCGGCTACAGCAAGCAGAGCGGCAACACCGATACGCCGCAGACAACGCTCGCGATCACGAACAGCACGCTGGACATCACTTGGATGTTCAGGGCGCCGGTCGCTGGCGGCATGGCACCGATGATCCGTATCGGTCAAGGCGGCCTGATGCGCCGCGCCACCGGCACGCCAACGGGCGGTGTGTATTTCGACCACAACCTTGACGTGCGCGTGGAGGACGGCGGGTGCATCGAGGTGCGTACCCCGCAGAATCTCTATTTGGGTAACAATGCTGCGGGTGACTTTGTCCTTGCAAGCGGCGGTGGCATGAAGGTGCATCGCTTCCTCGCGCAGAACAACAACACTGCGGCGGCGATCGCGTTTGATGGCGGTTACGCGCAGTTCACGCTGAATGGCGGTATCTCGACGGCGATAAGCCCCGCGACAACCTGCCTCCGTGCCGATGCGGGCGGCGGCGAGCTTATCACGGCGGCGGGTGTCACCCATACCCTCGCGATTCCGCTACGCGGTACGGGACGCTTCACGAAGACCGGGGCGGGCACGCTCGTCTTCACGAACGACCTGAACGTGGCGATGGTGGACAACTTGCCCGTCTACTCCGAGTTGGCGTCATCCACGGTGAAGGTCGCGAACGGTGGCGGCTTCGAGGTCGCTGAAGGTACAGTCAAGTGTGTTGCGGGCACGACAGATGCCGCCAGCCGTTTCTCCGGCACGGGCACGCTCGCGGGGTCGTTCGGCACCTTGACGCTCGATGTCGATGCGGAAGCAATGGACGGCCTCTCGTTCGCGGATCTCACGGCTACGCAGGTGGTCGCCGACTTCGGACGCGCGAGCGATGATCCCGTCCCGTCGGGCGGCAGCGCCGTCGTCGCGAAGATCGGCGCGGGTTCCTCCTTCACGGGGATGGCGTGGAAGGCGGAGAACCTCGGCGCCAGTCGGACGG
>DAOTMQ010000005.1:0-36187 GCA_035450385.1 Kiritimatiellia bacterium
CCGACCGTGACGGACTGGTGTGCGCGGCGGATATCCGTTCGCTGGACGAGTTCGGTGGCTTGCTGAAGGCCCTCTTCGCGAATGACCTCGCGCGCGGCGCGAGGGTCGTTGCCGATCAGGTACGCGGTGGGGGAGCCGCACCCTTTGCGCCGGCGCGCGTGCTCGATGGCGACCGCTACAGTTACTGGGCTGCAGATGACGGCGTGACCAACGCCACCTTGACACTCACCCTGGCGACCGTTTCCGAATTCAACGTGATCCGCTTGCGTGAGAATATCAAGCTCGGCCATCGCGTGGATGCCTTTGAGATCGACGTTTGGCAAGAGGGCGAATGGCGCGGCTATGCCAAAGGCCAGAGCATTGGCGCGTGCCGGCTCTTCCGGGGGCCCAAGGTCAAGAGCGACCGTATCCGTCTGCGTATCACACGGGCTGCGGCCTGTCCCTGCATCAGTGAGGTCGGCCTGTTCGCGACGCCGGCCGCCTTGAAGTTTTCCCCGACAGAGCCCCCCGCACGCGCGTACCCTGCGCGTTGAGATACGATGAGCGTTGCTCCCGCGTTCCACACCCCTTTTGGTTTTTACTATGCGCCTACCACAAGAATTCTCGACGATAAACAATATCCGCTTGCGTCTCAGCTCGATAGCGGGACTGATGCTACTTTTCCTGCTTTTCACCGTCTATATCGGCGGACGGTACATTGTGGTCCAGATGACCCGCCAGGCCGAAGCGCACATGCGGACGGTCGGGGATGACATCACACGGCTCGTGCATGCCGAACTCGGGCGGCTTTGCCATCTGACCCAACGACTCGCAGAAAGTGTGGCGACCGAGACGGACAGCCGCTTGGCCGACAATCTCCGGTACGTGTGCTTCGTTTCCGACGTGGACGCCACACCGGTGCATCTCGCCCTGTTCGTGGCGGAAGACGGCCGCCTCATCAAAGGCTATGTGCGCACGGAGGGCCACGAACCTGACGAGGTTGACGTTGAAGCCTTCCATCCCTGTCTGGCCCCAGACTCTGCTTTGTTGACCGGGCTGCGTAATGGCAGGCCGGTACACGGCACGATCTTTTATCGGGGATCTCTTTATTTCGTTTCGTCAACGCCGGTGTTGACCCCGGAGTCCCGTGTCCGAGGTTTCCTTATGCTCGGGAGCCATATACAAGACACAGCGTTTTTTAAACAAGTTACCCACCAAGTGTCCGGATCGCTTGCCTCGCGTGCCAGCGTCGCACTTGGTTGGCTGATCTGCTTCATCGCGGCGGTGGGCATTGTTTTCGTGATCCCGATTTTCTGGGTCCATTCAAAGTTGATCCTAGATCCGCTCGACATATTGGCTCAGCAGATCCACGAGATGCGTATCAGCCGCATGGGCGATGAGCAGGGGGCGATGGCCTCGTGGGATGTCACCCAAGCAAGGTGCGAACGCGAGTCCCGTGGACATGCCGAGGCGCATCTGGCGAAAGTGCAGAAGATGGAGAGTCTCGGCACCATGGCGGTCGGCATCGCCCATGACTTCAACAACATTCTCGCGATTATCCAAAATACGGTAGAACTGGCCGGGAGGCAATCCGGTGACGAAATAGACGAGGCGGTCAGGACCATCTGCCAAGCGACGGAAAAAGGCGCGACATTGACACGTCAATTGATGACGTACGCCGGTCACTCTCCGGCAGAATTCAAATGTCGGGATGTCAACGAGGGGATTCGTGGACTCGAGAGCCTGATGAACGGCGTGGTCGCGCAGAACGTCGTCCTCGTTTTCAAGCTGGGTCCAAACCTGCCGCCTGTGGCCATCGACCCCCACCAATTCTGGAAGGTCATCATCAACCTGCTGCGGAATGCTTCTGAGGCTTTCAACGGTGCCAGTGGGCGCATCACCGTCAGCACCCGTCCCTTGACCCTGACCCGGCAGATATCGGCTGACTTTTTCAGTGCGCGCCCGCTCCCGCTTGAGCGTGGCGTGCTGATCCAGATCGAAGACACCGGCCCGGGCATTCATCCTGATGTGATCGATCGCCTCTTCGAGCCATTTGTCTCCACTAAGGCGGTTGGGCGCGGTCTGGGTCTGGCGACGGTTTTCGGCATTGTCGGCGTCCACAACGGCGGTATTGCGATCCGGTCGACACTTGGCAAAGGCACCTGCTTCCGCATCTGGCTGCCTGTTTTCAAGCAACCGCAGTTTGTGCCTGGCGCAGCAGACACACAGTCCGATGCAGCGGGTGGTCCGCTGGCCGCCATTGTCCCGTGCGCCAATCCAGACGGAAGCGCCGTACGACCGCTGGTGCTGCTGGTCGAGGATGATCCCGCCATCCTGCGGACCACGAGCGTGGTGTTGCGTTCGCTGGGTATCGAGACGTTGGCGGCCTCCAGCCAACGGGAAGCGCAGACGCTCTTCAGCCGGCACGCCGACGCGATCCGTCTGCTTCTCTTGGATGCGCAGGTAGGCAGTTTCGACAACGTTCGCCTGCTCTCGACCTTGCGCCTCAGCCGTCCAGACCTTCCGGCGGTCATTCTTTCGGGACATGCGGAGGGGCGTGTCCGCACCATGTTTGCCTCTGTGCGTTACGATGCGTTTCTGGGCAAGCCCTACACGCGCGACGAATTAAAGGCCGTGCTTCAGAACTTTATTACTCTATCGTGATTTTCGCGGCCATCTGTTGCCACGCTCTGGGGTGCGCCATGAAAAAATGGCAGGGCCGTTCGGCGCGCGCGACGGTTTCCTCTTGTAGGGCTTGATTGAGAGGGTTCAACACCGCGACCAATACGTCATCGCCCATCAGCGCGAAGGGCAGCACCCCCCGCACATGCACATAGACCGGAGCCAGAACGGCCGCAGCCGCTGGCTGGACATCGAACAACTCAATCGGGATCGGCGGCATTCCGCTCTCCTGATGCATCCGCTCCATCAGCACATCGGTCAGTTCCGGGCGTTGCTCATCCAGTAGGGCCAGCGCTGATATCAGGGCTGGAACATCGGTGACCGGTCGGTCCGTCAGCACATGCAGCACGTCCATGCAGATTTCCTTGGGGAGGAATTCCCGCTCTTTCCATAACCAGACCAGATCCATCTCGGCGGCCGATGCCGCGCGCGAAAGCGCGTGTACCTCGAGACCAAGATCCTGAAAGGCAGGCGCGAAAGCCGGTTTCTGATCGGCCGATGCCCCTCCGACACCGGGAATGTCGTCAAGGAACTGGCCGCGCAGGATCTCGCTCTGGACCACAGAGGCCACCTTCTGGGCCGCCGCCTGCGCCGGCGGGTAGTCCGTGTATGCACTCAGATACCCGGCGATTACTTGGGCATTCTCGTAATCCTTCTCGTTCAGCAACGTGTCCGCCAGCCTGATCAGACAGTCGCGGCGCTTCTCGACCTGCCCAGTCTGCTCATAGGCGATGACCAGAAACTCCAGGCTCGTCCGGTCTCCCGGCACCGTCTGTAAAATCTGCTCAAAAAAGGTGATCGCTTCAATCAGTTTTGCATCAGGCTCCGCCATTTACGTTCTCCCGCAATGAGTAAAGCATTCTTCATGCCTGTTGCCAACTCCGAAATCGCTTGGCATTTTTTCTGCTTTTGCTACGATACGGAAAACGGTTGGCGAAGTTGGGTCAGTGCGATCCGGGCGTCGACCGGCAATGGCCACAGTTTGTCCGCTATCATGCCACAACCCGTTCATTACTCAAGTTTTCAGAGCACGCTGCTGCAACGCGGCGTTCTGACCCAAGATCAACTTCAGGCTGCGCTGGAAGACGCGGGTAAGCTTCCGCTGGAGCGTTATCTGGCACAAAGCAAACTGGTCACGCCCGAGGCGCTCACGTTGTCTGTCGCCGCCTACTTCAATCTGCCTCCGATTAAGCTGCCTGCGACCCTGGTCCCGCCGCAGGACCTGATCAACCTGATCCCGCCGCAGGTCTGGACACGCTCCAAGGCCGTTCCCCTCCTGAAGTTGGGCCAGCGCCTGACGGTGGTGTTCGGCGACCCCTTCGACTTGTTGGCGCAGGAAGAGGTGGCGCGGTACACGCGCCTTGAGGTTGTCCCGCTAGTCGCCGCAGAGCGCGAGGTCACCGACGCGCTGGGCCGTGCCAAGGCGCGTACCGATGCTGCCAATCCCAAGCTGGCGATGGAAAACATCATGAAGGGGGGCGACGCCGACATCGAGTTCTCCAGCGAGCCGCAGAAAAAGGAAGAGAGCATCGACCAGACGCTGGAAACCGCTGAAGAAGCCCCGGTGATCCGAATGGTCAACATGATGCTGGTCGAGGCGCTGCGTACCGGCGCGAGCGATATCCATTTTGAGGCGCTGGAGCGCGTCTCGCGCCTGCGCTACCGGATTGACGGTGCCCTGATCGAGCGCCCCAGCCCGCCGCGTGCGCTCCACAATGCGATCGTCTCGCGTATCAAGATCATGTCGGACCTCGATATCGCGGAGCGCCGCAACCCGCAGGACGGCCGCTTTAAGGTCAAAGCCCTCAAGAAAGAGGTCGATATCCGTGTCAGCATTTTGCCGACCGTCCACGGCGAAAAAGTGGTGATGCGTACGTTGGACAAGAGCAATCTGGCGCCCAGCCTGGCCTCGCTTGGTTTGGACGACTTTGCCTACCAGGCCATGAAGCACGCCATCAATCAGCCGCATGGCATCATTCTGGTGACCGGACCGACCGGCTCCGGCAAGACGACGACGCTCTACTCCTGTCTGCAAGACCTGAACATGCCGGATGTCAACATCGTGACGGTCGAAGATCCCGTCGAATATCAGATCGAGGGGGTCAATCAGGTGCACGTCAACCAGCAGACCGGACTTACCTTCGCTACGGTCTTGCGCTCTGTGCTGCGTCAAGACCCCGATATCGTGCTGGTCGGCGAGATCCGCGACGACGAAACCGCCGATATCGCCGTCAAGGCGGCGCTTACCGGCCATCTTGTGCTGAGTACCCTGCACACCAACGACGCCGCCGGTGTTATTCCCCGTCTGATCGACATGGGGGTTCCGCCCTTCCTGATCGCCTCCTCGTTGATTCTGGCCCAAGCGCAGCGCCTCTACCGCAAACTTTGCCCGGTCTGTAAAAAGCCCGCAACGATCGAGCCCGACGTGCTGGTCGCTAACCAGATCGATCCCGCCTTTTTTGAAAACGCCACGCTCTTCGAAGAGGTCGGTTGTCCCAAGTGTAACAATATCGGTTTCAAAGGGCGCGGTGCCTTCATGGAGGTGCTGCCGGTCACGGACGCTATCCGTGAGGCCGCTGTGAAAGGCGCTCCCGCCGACGTCATCCGCACGGTTGCTATCCAAGAAGGTATGGCCACGCTGAAAGACGTTGGCCTGATGAAAGTCCGCGACGGCATCACCTCCCTGCGTGCTGCCCTCGAAGTTACCGGCAGCGAGTAATCTTCTAGAAAAGGTCCCCTGCATGTCCACGAAAACGTCCAAGATTCCCACTCTCCGCGTCCAAGGTGTCGGCAAGATCATTAAGCATGAGTTAATCCCTTTCACTCGGCAGACCGCCAGCATGCTGAATGCCGGCATGTCGATCCTGGCGGTCATCTCGACCCTGGAAGATCAATGCGCACATCCGGGTTTTAAGCGCGTGCTCTGCGTGCTGCGCGAGAGCATCGAGAGCGGCATGCCCTTTTCTGACGGCCTGCGGCACTTCCCCCAGATCTTCGACGACATGTACCTCAATATGGTCGCCGCCGGCGAGAAAAGCGGCCAGTTCGCGGCTGTGCTCAGACGTCTGGCCGCCATGCTGGACGCCTCCGCCAGGCTGGTGCGCAAGGTCAAGTCCGCCATGGCCTACCCGACCGTCGTGCTCTCGATCGCGCTGGTCATCGCCGGCGGCTTGATCACCTTCGTGGTGCCGGTCTTCACGGAGATGTTCGAAGGCTTCGGTTCTTCGCTGCCGGGGCCGACCCGCATGCTGGTCAGTGCCAGCAAATTCATCCGTAAATACTGGTATGTGCTGCTTCCCGCCATTGTGGCGCTGATCTTCATGTTCCGTAAGTGGAAGGCATCCAAGGCAGGGCGCTACCAGTATGACAGACTCATCCTTAAACTGCCGATCTTCGGCGACCTGATACAGAAGGTTGCCATCGCGCGCTTCAGCCGCCTTTTTGCGCAAATGTTGGTCAGCGGCGTGCCGATTCTCGACGCCATGCAGGTCGTGGCCCTCTCTATCGGCAACAAAGTGATCGAAGAATCGATCCTGGCCGCCCGCGACGGCATTGAGCAGGGCAACACCCTCAGTGCTTCACTGGAGGGCAAGCCCTATCTGCCGATCCTCATGATCCGCATGATCGCCGCCGGCGAGAAGAGCGGCCGCATCGACGAGATGCTCGATAGCGTCGCCGACACCTACGACGATGAGGTCGAGACCACCCTCGCCGCCCTGACATCGCTGATGGAGCCCCTGCTCATGGTCCTCCTGGGCTTGATCATCGGTAGCATTGTGATCGCCATGTACCTGCCGATCTTCAAGCTCAGCACCGTGATCCGCTAAGCGTCTGCGAAGCTCGAGCCGTCCTTGCCTTTCACGCCGTTTTTTCCTACAATGGCCACCCGATGGATAAAAATGGGCCTGAGACCTCGATTATGCCAAAAATTTTGATCGTAGATGACGAAGTGCGGATTCTGTTGCTGTTGCAAAGTTTGCTCAAGGCAAACGGCTATGATGTTGTCACAGCCAAAGGCGGCAAGAGCGCGTTAGATGCCGTTAAGGGCGACACTTTTGATATGGTCATCACCGATCTGCGTATGTCACCGATGGATGGACTGACGCTTCTCAAAGAGATTAAGGCGCTCCAGCCTGACCTCCCCGTGCTCCTGCTCACAGCCTACGCCTCGGTTGAAACCGCCATCGAAGCCTTGAAAAACGGTGCGTTCGACTACCTTTCTAAGCCCTTCAAGGTCGATGAGATGCTGGACATTGTCAAGCGCGCCGTCGAATCCCACAGGAGTGCGACCGCTAACATCGCCGACCCCAATGCCCCATTGCGCTACCAGTTCGAAAACATCATCGCCATCAACAGCGCCATGCTGCAAGTCTGCGAGATGATCCAGCGCGTCGGCCCCACCACTGCCACCGTGCTGATCAACGGTGAAAGCGGCACCGGCAAAGAGGTCATCGCGCGCACGATCCATGATACCAGTCCCCGCAAAGACAAACCGTGGGTGGCGGTGAACTGCGCCGCGCTGCCCGAAAACCTGCTCGAATCGGAGATGTTCGGCCACGTCAAGGGTGCGTTCACCGGCGCGGTCGTCGATAAAGAGGGGCTCTTCGAAACCGCCGACGGCGGCACGCTCTTTCTTGACGAAATCGCGTCGTTGCCCCTGCTGCTGCAAGGCAAACTGCTGCGCGTCCTGCAGGAGAAGGAGATCCGGCGTGCCGGCGGCAACACGAATATCGCGGTCGATGTGCGTGTGATCGCGGCCAGCAACTCCAATCTGGAGCAGCTTGTCGCGCAGGGAACTTTCCGCGCCGACCTCTACTACCGCTTCGCGGTCATCACCCTCGATATCCCGGCCCTGCGCGACCGCCCCGAGGATATCCTGCCGCTCGCGCGCCACTTCATCCGTACCGAAACCGCCAACAGGGCGGTCCAGCCCTCGATCTCGCAGGAGGCCGCCGATCTGCTCGTGGCGTACTCCTGGCCCGGCAACGTCCGTGAATTGGAAAACGCCATCAAGCACGCCGTGACCTTCCTGCAGTCCGATACCATCACCCCGGAGCTGCTGCCCCCGCGCGTCGTCGCCCGCGCCACCGAAGCCAGGGCGCAGCAGACCTCCGCCCCGGCGTCGCAGGCCAACACCTCGCTCAAGAGTTTTCTGAAGGCCAAGGAGAAGGAGTATCTGGAGCAGATCCTCGCCTCCACTGACGGCGACAAGGAGAAGGCCGCCCAGACCCTCCAAGTGAGCTTGGCGACCCTCTACCGCAAGCTGGCTGACGACTCCGAACCCGCCGAAAAATAAGAGGCTCTTGCAAAACCCTCGTGGCATGGGCGTCCCGCCCATGAAACACGGGCAAGATGCCCGTGCCACAGTCCCGCCCACGAAACACGGGCAGGATGCCCGTGCCACACTGCACTTGCAGACAAGGGGTTTTGCAAGGCACTCATGAGACATTTCTTGTCGTTTCTGCAAAACTGCTATCACTTTTGAGAATTTTTTCAGGTCATTTGTGCGTCGGTATCCCGCGCGACGCCGTTTTGACGCAGATGGGCCGGAAAGCGGTGCCGCGACCCGCGCACGGCGCGGCTCTTGTCACCGCACTCCAAAAAGGCCCGCCTGCGGGTGGCGTTCATGTCGCCGGGCAAGCAGACGCTTGCCCCTCCCGGCGCTTCGCGGCAGGTAATGAAGCGAAATGGTCGCTATTCACTGTTCATTATTCACGATTCGCCCACTTTGGCACAGATTTTGCCTGAATAACCTCCGAACCGACAGGATGCCGGTTGATCGACAACACTAACGTTAGAGAAAAGAAGGGACAACCTATGAAAAAGAACCGTAAAGGTTTCACGCTCGTTGAGATTATGATCGTGGTTGCGATCATCGGCATTCTGGCCGCGATCGCCATCCCGAACTTCCTCTTGTCACGCAAGAAGTCGCAAATGAACGCCTGCATCGCGAACCTGAAGCAGATTCAGGGCGCGAAAGAGCAGTCGCTTCTGGCCGGCGGCGGGGTCACTCCAGGGGACCTGTTCGGGACCGAGAGGTACATCAAGGTCGAGCCGCGTTGCCCGGCTCAGCCTGAGACCGCATACACGATCGGCGATGCGGATACGGACCCGACCTGCAGCTATAACGCTGGTGAGGGTTATGAGCACAAGATTCCGGAGCCTGCCGCGAGTAGCGGTGGCGGCGGCGGTGGTGGCACCGGTGGCTGATAAAGGTGCATGAAAGACGGGCGTCCTGCAAAGGACGCCCTTTTTTTGTTTTCGGCTCGCAACAGTGAGAGCAAAAGCCCTCCGCTCGGCTTCTTCGTCACAGTGCGGCAACGTGTGGCATAAAACCGCCGATGGAACCGAGAGAATCGATGGAATCGAATCATTCGACTTCTTCGAAAAACCCTCTTGTTTGCAGGTGTGGCACGGGCATCTTGCCCGTGTTTCATGGGCGGGACGCTCAGGTCACTCTCTTGGCACAGATTTTGCCCGAATCAAAGAGGAAAGAGGGAACGACTCATGAAGAAGAACCGCAAGGGCTTCACGCTCATAGAAATCATGATCGTAGTTGCGGTCATCGGCATCTTGGCCGCGATCGCCATTCCCAACTTCATCTTGTCGCGCAAGCGGTCACACCAGAACGCCTGCATCACGAACCTCAGGCAGATCCAGAACGCGAAATATCAGTCGCTTATGGCCAACGGCGGGGTCACGGCCGAGGACCTGTTCGGGCCTGAAAAATACATCAAGGTCGAGCCGCGCTGTCCGGCCCAGTCTAAGGTCGCATACATTCTTGGTGATGCGGATACTGACCCGACTTGCACCTATGCCGCCGATGAGGGCTATGAGCACAAACTCCCAACTGACTGACGACAGGCGGCAATCCCGATCCTTCCGCGCGATGGCGGCGTGAAAGACTACAAAGGGACAGGTATTTAGGCGCACCACCGGGCTAAGGTGAAGCCGCCCCTTCGGGGCGTGGGCTCCGCGTGCCTGGTCCCCCACTTAGTCGCCACACCTAGTCGAATACACCTAGTCCCCACACTTAGTCGATTACGCCGGAGACTAAGTGTTTGGATTAAGTGTAAACGACGAAGTGCAGGGACTAAGTGTAGGGACTAAGTGCGGCTCGCGGGGACGCTCGCCCTCCCACCGCCCCTTCGGGGCTTGGGCGCAACAATCTGATGCAAAACGCACTCCGCATTCCTGCTCAAAAAGCGGCGTCGCGCAGGATACCGCTTGCCGCCGCGCTCCAAATCTTGCGCATGAAAAAACGAGCCCAGCCCCAAAACCTCTGTGCTCTCTGTGGTTCCAAAAACCCGATCCTCCCCCAAAAAAAAGAAACCTCTGCGTCTCTGCGCCTCCCAACTCCTAAATCCTAAATCCTAAATTCCAACTCCGCCGATCGCGCTCCGCGCGATCAGCGGTAGGTGTCTGCGATCGTATCCATGTCGGGCGTCAGGCTGGTGGGCAGGCCCGCGATACGGCGCATGTAGGCGACGAGCTGGTTGACGCGCTCGACACTCTCCGCAGCGAGGTTCAGCATGTCGCGTTGCGAGGGGGTGAGCGGCCCCGCCTTGTCGGAGCTGAGCATGTCGATCACGCCGGTCGAAACGGTCAAGGGTTGGATGATCTCTTGGTTCAGTTCCGCGTAGCGCTCCACCAGTTCGGCACGCGTCAGCCGGATGCCGAGGCCGCGCCGCCGCGCGGCGGATTCGATGCTGGCGATGGTCTGGCGGTCGGCATTCACCTGTTCCGCCAGAGCGGTGATGTGACGTTCCGATTCGAGGGTGACCTCTGTCAGCGCCGCACGGATCTGGACGATGGCCTCCCGGATCTGTTGCTGCCGCTGGTCGCTGTCCAACCCCACATCATCACATTCCAGCATCGTGGCGGTTTCACGCAGCAGGGCAGCCAGTTGTTGGATGCGATCCTGTTGCATCACGATCGGAATCACAGACTCTTCAGATGCCGCGTCCTGCATGCTGAAATCGCGCGCCCAGGCGGCCACTAAGTCTTCAACGTTGGCAGTGGCGGTTGCCGGAGGCGTGACGGTCGTGGGAACCGCAGGGCGGTCGGCATCTGCGATGCGTTGGTAGACCACCTCCACGGCCTGTATGCTACGCAGACCGACCTGTTTCAACGCGGTCTCGAAGCCGCCTTTCGCCGCCAGCACGGCGGGCGGTGTGCCGAACAGGGTGACAAAGACCAGAAACTCATCGCGGTTGGCAGGCGGCAGAAAGAGCAGTCCACCGATCTTGTACAGGATCATGCGGTCAGCCAGATTCCTGACCGATGCGGCATCCATGCCGTCCAGCGAACCGTTCAGGAACAGGCGGTTCTCCCTCAACACGATTTCGACCGCACCATAACGCCCGATAATTTCATCCAACTCTGCGAACACACTGCGCGCGGCGCGCTGGGTGACGTTGTGCGTAGGCCCGTAAACGCCGGCCTGATTCACCAACAGCCCCAAGGCTCTCACCAGCAGCGACGCCTCTTTTTCCGGTATCTTCGCGTATGCCATCACGTCCCTCGCACAACATCCTCTACATGGTCCGGCTCAATGCCACGCGGTGATGACGACGTTGTCTTTAACACTCTCCGCAGATGGCACCTCAAAGCCACGGCCGCCTACACCTTGGTGGAGATTGGCCGTGCCGTTGATGCGTGCAGATTGGCCGACCACGATCACACCGTAGATATCCGCATGGCCATTGACCGTGAAACTCGCGTTCGGCAGGATGATCGCGCCGTGGATCTCCGCATCTGCATTGAATTTGACTTCGGATGCGCTCAGCACGATCAATGCCGGATAGTTGTTGACGGACTTTATGTCGATACCGCTGCCCTGAAAGCTCACTTCGCCATCAATGATGAAGCAGCCTGTGCCCTGCCCGCTCCACTTTTTCGCGTCGCCCCTGCAGTACGCGACCCCGCCGGGCGGCGAGTCCGGAATCTCATCGCCCGAGTCATAGACCGCGCCGTTTTTAATCGCATACTCCTTAAGGGCATTGATGGCCGCAATCAGCACTGCGGTCACGATCGCCTGCGGCGGCTGATTCTCAAATATTTCGTAGGAGCCATCGATGTTCCCGGCTTTGATATCGATGCCCGCAGAGCTGAAGAACGATACCACATCGGCAAAGGTCGGGTTGCCTCTCACCGTGAGGTCTCTAAGGGCGTAGATGAGTTCGAACAGTGCCTCTGCGTTCCCCGCAAAATCCAGTGTCCCGCCCACCTGCAGGTCATACGGGAGCTGAATAAAGTTCGCGTCACCGCTCCCTTCGCTGGTTATGATCGGAATGTTCTCGAGGTCCGCCGATACCGTGGCCCTGCCGATCCCGCAGCGCCCTTCCGAGATGATCTGGGCCCGGTTGGGGTGCCCCCCCAGAGCCGTGACGGTCCGCACCGCATACGTGCCGTCCCCCAGCGTGCCGCTCTGGGCGCAACTGTCGATCTTCGAGAAATCCCCCCTGACCTCATTGTAGGCCTTGTTGAGGCCCGACTCTGCGATCAGGCGTGCCTTGAGCGTTTCACGCGTGACCCTCGCTGTGTGCATCTGTTGGTTGGCCGTGTAGCACATCGCGCCGGCGGTGATGGTCACCACCGCAATGATCCCGAGTACAATGATCAGGGCCGAGCCCCCTTGTCGTTGTCCGCGTGTCATATCCACCTCCTGTTTGTTTGCATCATTTGCCACTGTTGCGCGGCTCGACTTCAGCCGTCATCGCCGAGCGTAGACGCTCGCGCCGCCCCGTCTGGGCGCGTATGTCCTTGAAAATCTCGATCTCCATCGTGACGCCCTGCACCAGCTCACGTCCGTCCACATCCACGGCGAAAATTCCGCAATCCGGGCCTTTCAGCACTGTCGCCGAGACATCCACATACTTTTCTGCACCGGGCCAGTTGAAGCACACACGTCTCACGCGCGGCGTATCACGTCGGTAGGGCCCCGTGCCGGTCACGCCGCCCGCGCTGCTTCCCGCCGGATAGGTGCGGGCCTGCTGGGCCTCAAGGACGCAGCGGAATTGGACGTACCGTCCCCCGCTGCCTGCGAAACCGCCTCCGTTTGCCGCCTCGGCAACGCTCTGCCAGCCGGCGGCATCCACAATGTCGAAACCGTCATCTGTCCGTACATTACCGCCGCGCGCGTAAAGCTTGAAGGTCGATCCGGCAGGCGTGTCCACCTCCCACGACACCGTCTTTGTCACCCCTTCCTCATCCCGCGTGTCAAAGACAGTCGAGGTGTATTCGCCCTCATCTGCATAGTTGACGGTCATGCAGACCAGCCCCGGCGCGAAGGCCTTGTTCTCGGCGATAATCTTGCGGTAGAGCGGCTGCACGTCGAACCCCGACCAGTCGTTCCGCCTGGCGATCTCTGCGATCTCCGCAGTCGTTCCCGGCACCGCCCAGCAGGTCCACTCCTTGCCGGCCGCCGAGGTGATGTCGAACGCACGGATCGCATCGACGCCGGGCACAGTGGGCTCCATGCGGCAGGAGAACATGAGGCCCTGTCCAGCGAAAATCCAATCCAGCGGACCATCCGGTCGCAGGTCCACCCCGCCCTCGGCGCAGGAGGCCCAGTCAGCTTTTTTAACACCGTTCTGCCAGAAACTCAGGGGGTGTAGCTGTATACCGCTTCCAATCGAGGGGCCTGACAGGTTGGTGGTCACTGCATAGGCCGGATCATAGATTTGCAAGCCACCGTTGTAGAACGACTTATACATCCTGAACACCGGGCCGAACCCGTCGACGCGAACATACTCGCCGAAAACCGGAATGCGGACCACATAATTCGTGTCCGGCCTGAACAGATAGTCCACGGTGGCAGAGCAGTCGCGTCCCTCCTGATCTGGGTTGCTGTGCATCGCCGCCTGGACGCTACCCCACCAGGCGGTCTTGTACTGCCCCTCCAACTTGGCCACGATGACGCCGTCGCGAAAGGGCGCAGGCGCATTGGTCAGATCGAGGCGCACCACGGTGTTGGAGAAACTCGCATGAGGTCTGGTGAAGATGCACTCCTCGATCATGTCGTTGTAGAGCGTCAGCGAGAGCGTGTCGCCATCCGCTGCGGTGGCGGCGGTCAACCCATAGGCGGCGGAACTGAGCCCCTGTCCCACAAAGAAGGGAGTGGCACTGACGCCCTCCGCGCTGCAATGTTCGGCCTCCACCGGCCAGCCCGAAATGCTGGCGGACACTTGATCCAAGCGCAGGCGGCGCGCGGAGGCATCGGGGTTTTTGCCGACGATTTTGAAATTCACTTGGTGGGCGCCCGGTGCGAGCGGCAGGCTGCCGAAGGTGATTTTTTCAGCGACGTTGGGCCGGGGCGAGTAGCCGTCGAAGCGCGCGGTGGCGTGCCACAGGCGACCGGTAAAGAGGTTCTGGAACATGACCGAGGTGGTCGCGCTCTCCCCGGCCAGGCAGGCCCCTTCGCCCTCGCCGCTCATGACCACCGCCGCCACCTGATTGTAGCGGTCGGCATAGGAGGCGTCCGGGTACCGGTTGCGGAAGAGGGTGCGGCGCATCTGGTAAGGCGAACGGTTCCAGACGTGGTAGACCACCGTCTGACGCCATAAGATGTTCGAACCGCTTGCGTCCATGTCCATCAACCCGTCGCCGTCGTCATCGGCGGCCAAGGCAAAGCTCACAGCCGCATAGGGCTCGCGCTGTTCGGGATAGAAGACGATGGTCTCGCGCGCCGTGTTGCGGACCTCGGTGCGGAAACGCTCAATCACGTTACGCACGTCCATATCCAGTTCAGCCTGGGTGTTGGCGCGGAGCGACTTATACATGAACATGATCCAGAGCCCCACCGCAACGACAACGGCGAGCGTCGTGATGGCCAAGGCGATCAGCATTTCGGTGAGTGTGAACCCTCGCCTCACGTTCATCTCTCCCTGTACTCGGTGAAAAGATAGCACATCTCTTCGTGTTCCTCTGTGAAACGGCATGCGAACGGACCGCTGCGGATCGGGTGCAGCGTTGTACGCCAGCCCAGGCGCGAGCAACTGCAGATATCGATGCGTACCGTCATCCGGGTCAGGCCGATCTCCGGGACATCACGCTGCAGGCGTGTCGTGCGGCGGAAGCGCCCGTCCGGTGCGGAGGGGTTGCCGAAAGCATCTACCAAGACATCGACCTCCTCCCATGCATCGAGCTGCTCGTAAGGCTCCGCGCGCGCGCGCTCGATGCGCCCTTGGCAGAGCGTGGCCGCCACGTAGTGGTCACGCGCCATCTGAAAACGGCAGATGATCTGATCGATCAACGGCAGGACCGCCAGCATGATGATCGCCAGCAGCGCCATGGCGATGACCGTCTCGGCCAAGGTGAAGCCTTGCTGTCTGTGGAATCGTGTCACGCCGTGTCCTCCTCACCGTCCGGCTCCTTGCCGCGCACGGCGCAGAGCAGCCGCACGCGCTCCCGCAACTGGATCGCCGCATGGTAACACATCTCGACCATCTCTTTCCGTGTCGCTGCGTCGAGCGTGTCGTCGAGCTTCAGCATTTCGATGCTGGTTAGGAGCACGGTTGCGGGTTGCCCGAGCGCGTGGCACGCTGCGGAGAGGCTCTCCGCCATCGCCCTGCTACGCTCTGCCTGCTGCTCCGCAATCTCGGCACGCCGCCGCTCCGAGATGTCGCGGACCAGATAGCAGACCGGCTCTGGCGAATGCGAGCCATTACCCATCACCACCGCCTCGACCGCCGAGCGTGCGCCACCCTTGCGGACAGCGAACGTCTGGATGCGCATGTAACGCTCTTGGGCGATCACATCCTGAATCTCCCGCAGCAGGGGCGGCGTCACCCCGGCCACCAAGGTCTCCAGAGAGCGTCCCGCCAGCCCACCGGCCCCATAGCCGAAAAAATCATCGGCGCGGGCGTTAGCCGCCACCACCGTGCCACGGCCGTCGGCCAGCAGAATCGCGTCATAGGCATGCTCAAAGAGGAAGCGGTAGTCGAGCCGGTCAAAATAGTCAGCCGACACCGCGCCGTCTTTGGTCTGAGCGCTATCGATGCACCCACACTCCAGCGACCGGATATCGATCTTGATGTCTTGGGTCTTCTCATCAGATTTCATATCATTCAGAATATAGCACGATCCGTGCCTTTAAGCAATTCCGAGTTATGGGTCTGTCGAGTTATGGGTCGCGTACGGTCGCAACAAGAGAGGTCGACGGGCGGCGATCCCGATTCCAGCAGGGCCAAACTAACGCACGAATGAACCAACGCATTCATACACTGACGAACGTTCTCTCTTCTGCAAAGAAGTTTGCAAAAACGAGAAGCTCGACGGGGAAGAACGAGCGTCCCCGCAAGCCGCCTTCCGGGCTGTGCTCGGACACGCTTGGCATTTGGGGGTTAACGTTTGGGATTTAGGAGACTGTCGCGATCACGCGGTTTACTTGTTACCCGTTACTTCTTATCCGACTGCCTGCCACTCCTCTCCTCTGGCATCCTTTATGCTTCGTTCGTAGCCATGTCGCGAGTTTCCCTTTCCAGTTCGTTTTCCAAGCCATTTAAGGCCTGTTCCGATGTCACGGGCCTTGAACTGGGTGCTGGTTTGAGCGAAGGCGTGCCGGCTGTGCGGCTGCGCAAAAGTAAGGGTCGGGTCGAGGTGGTGGCGGCGGATTTCCTTGACTTGCCCTGCGTGTTGCCGATGTCGCCGGAAGAGAGCGAGGCGCAGACGTGGCGGCTGCCGGCACCTTTCAGGGCTCCGTGCGCGGCCTTGGCCATACGCTCGCCGCAGGCCAGCCTGTGCCACTCGGCTGGCGGTCACGGTGAAGAGACGGCTGATCGTGCCGTGGCTTATCGGAGCGTGTCCCGCCAGACCGCCCCGGAGATGCCGCCGCTCGTGGCCAGCCTGCCTGATTTCCAGGCGGCGTGGGCGGTGCGTCTCTTGCCTGAGGGACGCCGGCCGACGGCCTGCTCGCTCCAGATCACCGCCGCTGCGGCAATGGGCGGATTCGCCGCCTCTTCCGCGCTGGCGCGAGCTGGGGGTTATGCGGTCGCGCTGTTCGTGTTCGCGGAGTCGACATCGCTGGCCGCCTTCCAAGAGGGCAGGCTGGTCTTCTACCGCGAACACGCGGTGGGTATGGATCACCTGCGCTCCGCTATCAGCAGTGAGGTGGGCATTGAACTCGAACTGGCCGATTCGGCGCTGGAGAACACGCTGTTCGATCCCGTGCCGATTATCGAGCCGGTCCTGCGTCCGCTTTACCGTCAGGTCGAGATTTCTGCCGATTATCTGCTGCGCCGTTGTAAACGTCAGGTTGAGCACTTCTTTGTCAACGGCCTGACGATCGGTGACGAGCTCTGGGGGGAGTTGTTCAAGCGCGTGATGAACCGCACCATGACATTCTGCTCGCCGTTCGACGGGATCGGCCGGGCCGGGCAGGCCGTCCGGTTGCCCGAGGACGTGGAAAAGCGCGCCCCGTTGCTGATGACGGCGCTGGGAGCGGCCCGTACCGTACTGGAGGACGCATGAACGACGCATCTCTCCACCTGAACCTTTTGCAGGATGACGAGCGTTTTAGCTCCAGCCCGATCCGGTTGCGCGTCATGGTGCCGCTGCTCGCGGTCTTGGGCGTCGTCGGTCTCGGTGTCTGGTGGTTCTTGCTCTCTGCGCACATTGGTCATGTCACGCACGAGAAGACGACTCTGGAGACGTACTGCGCGGAACTCAAACCGGCGCACGATCAGGTTTTGGCGTTGCGCGCTCGCGAGAAAGAGGCGCGCGCGGCGTTCAGCCAACTCGACTTTTATCGCGCCGCGCGCATCCGCTTCGGCGATGCGCTCGCACACCTGCCGCAGCACGTCCCGGCGTCGATCCAACTCACTGAGCTGCGCGTACCCACCCCGCCGCCGCTGCCTCCCCAGGACCCCGCCCTCAAAGTCAAGCCGCTGGGGCCCACCAACCTTGCCGAGGCCGTCACCATGCGTATCGCGGGCCGCGTTAGCAGCAGTACCGCCAGCGAAGCGGTCCGATCTTTGCTCGAAGCCCTGCGCCAGCCGGTCTTCTCCAACCTGATCTGTAAGGCCGAAATCCCCAAGGGGACGTTCCGCCAGGATGCCGCGCGCGGTCCTGCCGTGCGCGAACACATCCTTTTCGAGATCTCATGCGGTTGCAGCGAAAGGAGGTTCGAATGAAAGACGCCCCCTTCGCGCTCGACAAGCTCTCCCCGCAGGTCCGCATGGCGCTAGGGATTACCGGCGTCGCCCTGGTCGCCGGGGTGGCGATCATTGTCTTCGGGATCAAGCCCACTTACCAGCGGGTCAAGACGTTGACCGCCGAGGTCGCGCAGCTGGGCGTCAAGCACGCGACCATGAAGACAGACATCACCGGCACCCAGAAGCAGCGGGCCGCCACTGAGGCTGCGGAGGCCGCGCTCAAAGACATACTCGACGAGGGCGTGATCGAGCCGCTGCTCGGCTCGTTCTCCATGCGCGGCAAGTCACTGCTGGACCCGCTGGCTGAGGAGGCCGGCTTCACAATTGTCAACATCAGGGAAGACCGGTTGATCCCGCTGCAAGTCCCGAATCCGCCGCCGCAGCAACTCTACGCCCGCCAACTGGTTGAACTCACCGGGTACGGAGCTTACACGCAGATCGTCGCCTTTGTGCAGGCCGCCGAGCAGACGTTTCCGCTCGCCGTCGTGTCCGGGCTCAGGATCGAGCACCAGATGCCGACGCCGGAGCGCCACAAAGCCACCATCACATTCGAGTGGCCCGTCAAGGGGGAGAAACGCAAATGAACATGATTTTGATGCTGTTCGCGGCGTGGCGGCGAAATCTGGAGTGCGGTGACAAGGGCCGCGCCGTGCGCGGGTCGCGGCACCGCTCTCTCTCCGCGCCGTGCGCGGAGACACGCTTAGTCCCCACTCTTAGTCGAACACGCTTAGTCCCCACACTTAGTCGAACACGCTTAGTCCCCACACTTAGTCGAACACACTTAGTCCCCACTCTTAGTCGGTTGCGCCAGCGACGAAGTGTAGGGACGAAGTGTTTTGGACGAAGTGTAGGGACGAAGTGTTTTGGACGAAGTGTACCCGACGAAGTGTACCCGACGAAGTGTGAGCGACGAAGTGTAGGGACGAAATGTAGGGATGCGTGGCCTGCGGCACCGCTTTTGCATACACCTTGCCGTTGCACTCTTGCTCAAAAAGCGGCGTCGCGTGGAATACCGCTTGCCGCCGCACTCCAAGTTCTTTCGTCGGACTTGCGGTCGCGACGCCACCCCGTAAAAATCTCTGCGTCTCTGCGTCTCTGCGTTAAAAAACTCTCAACCCTCAACCATCTGCGTCATCTGTGTCATCTGTGGATGAAACCCGAAACCGGAAACCCGAAACCAACCCTCTGCGTCTCTGCGTTAAAATGGTCGCTCCCCCTCCTGCTTTTCGCCACCTGCGTGTTTGCCGTGCGTGACCCGTTCTGGCCCATTGGCTACGAGCCGCCCAAACCCGAGCCGGAGGTGGTGGAACCGCCCCCGCCGGTCCTCCCAGAAGAGCCGCCGGCTCCGAAAGAACCGCCGCCTCCGCCACCGCCCCCGCCGATCACCGAAAACGATTGGAAGGCTGCCCGCGCCCTGTTTGTGGTCAACGGATTCACCCAATCCAAAAACCCGGTCAACGGTGAGACCCGTACGCTGGCCATGATCAACCGCGTCAGCTATACGGTCGGTGACACCCTGACGGTCACCAACGACAACATCCATTTTATCTGGAGCATTGAGTCGCTCGCCGACCTTACATTGAAGTTGAAGCCGGTGCGCGCCACCCGCCTGCTCCCGACCCCTCTCCCCGCACAGTAAACACAAAACAGGAGTATACGATGAAAAGATTAAACCTTGTCGGTGTCGCGTTGATCGCCGTTGTCATGCATGCGGCGACCGCTCAAGAACAAAAACCCGCCGCCGCATCGCCTGCCGAGCAGGGGGTGCGCGTGACAGACGCTTCTGACACCGAGTCGCTGGTCTCGATGTCGTTCGATGAGACCCCGCTCACCGATGTGATCAAAGCCTTCCGCGACGCCACCGGCGCCAACATCATCTCCGGCGGCGACTCAAACCTGCAGGCCAGGATCAGCGTGCGCCTCGATAATGTGCCGTGGCGCAAAGGACTGACCTCCATTCTGAATCCGCAGGGCCTGCAACTCGCCGAAGAGCCCGCCGGATCGGGCATCTTCATCGTGAAGGCCAGAACCGATGTGATCCCCAAGATCACCAAGACGTTCGACCTCAAGCACGCCCGCGCTGACGAGATCACCAATCTTGTCGTCAGCGCGTTCGGTCGGGATGCAACGGGCAAGCCGCTGGTCTCCGCCGTCTCCTACAATGCCGGCAACGTGATCATCGTCACCGCAACCGAGAAGCAGATCTTCGAGTGCGAGGCCATGATCGAGTCCATCGACAAGCCGACGCCGCAAGTCTACGTTGAAGTCCGCTTTGTCGAACTGACCGCCGCTGCCAGTCGGCAACTCGGCATGAAGTGGGACCAACTCAAGGAGTGGGGGGCCACCATTCACGATGTCGATGCCGGCATGGAATACAATCGCGGTAAGCTCGCCGCTTACAGGACGGGGACGCAGGAGCTCGTTGATGGCCCAGGTGGTCAAAAACAGTGGGCTGATGTCCTCGTCACACCCGGTGAAATCCCCGCCGCCGCCATAACCTCTGAAGGCCTGACCAAAGGCGCCGGCCGGAGCGCGGAAGACATGAAGTGGAGGCAGGCACGCGGCATCAGTGGACAGCTCTCGGTCGACGGCTTTCGGCTGGCCATGAGCGCCTTTGAGCAGATCGACGGCGTCTCGATCTTCTCCAACCCCAAGATCATCATCGCCAATGAAAAAGAGGCGGTCGTCGATATGACCACCAAGTTGCCGAACGTGTCGATGACGACATCGCGGACCGGCGTCCAGAACGACCAACTCGACGTCTCCGCGCGCCTGGAGGTCATCCCCGGTGACAAGGGTGACCGGGACGGCAAGGGCCGCGGCCTTTTTGCGGGCGAGGCCTTCTTCAGTTGGGGCATCAGCGTCAAGGTCACGCCGCGCGTCAGTCCGGCTGGCCTCATCACAATGATAGTGGAGCCCTCGATCAGCGCCTTGAATACGGAGACGCCCTATTACGTCTTCGGCGTGAGTCCTGACACACCGGTCCCGCAGTTCCCGATCATCGACATGCAACGCATGCAGACTGTCTTCACCATGCAAGACGGTTCTACCGCTGTGATCGGCGGCCTGACCAAGACCACAGAGGGCAACGTGGATTCCGGCATTCCCTTCCTGCGCAAGCTGCCGTGGATCGGCCCGCGCGTCTTCGGCTGGAAGAGCCGTCAGAAACAGCAGAAGGAAATCATCATCTTTGTCACGGTCGGTATCGCTGATCCGGGCGCCCTGCCCGAGGATGTCGGCATGCCCAAGAACGCGATCCTGGGACGTGATCTCTTCACGGGCGAGCTCAAAGAGCCCGGCGACCGCACCAAGGAAGAGGTTCTCAGCATCGATGATCCCAAGAAGCCCGCCAAGCCTGCGGTGACGGAAGGTAATCTGCGCCCCGTCGCGGTGACGCCTGCTGAGCCGCTGACCAGCGAGGCCGAGGCTGCGGCTGCGGCAAAACCGGCTGAAACGCCGGTCGCGCCGCTGCTCAAGGACAACTAACGGGAGTACTGGCAAGCGAGGTAACAGGTAAGAGGTAATAGGTGAGAGATGAGGCTCTTGCAAAACCTTGCTGCTCTTTCATGGGCGGGACGCCCATGCCACGAGGGTGTGACACGGGCATCTTGCCCGTGTCTGCCCCATGGGCGGGACGCCCATGCCACGAGGGTGTGGATCAAACCATGAAACCCGAAACCATGAAACCTCTGCGTCCCTGCGCCTCTGCGTTAAAAAACTTTCAACGCTCAAAAAAGCGGGCGGGGACGCCCGTTCCAATCCGAAGAGGCATCGCCCATGGCGCGTATTGACCGACTGCTCGTTTCGCTCGTGAACGAATCGGGGAGCGACCTGCATCTCAGTGCGGGTCGCCCCCCCTTCCGCCGCATTCACGGTACGCTTTCTCCCGTGCCCGGAGAACCGGTCCTCACCAGCGAAGACATTCTGGACTGTCTCAAAGAGATCATGCCCGCGGCCAATATCGAGCAACTCACAACCGAGTACGACACTGACTGCGCGTATGAGGTCAAAGGGGTGGCGCGCTTCCGTGTTAACGGTTACCGCGACATGAATGGTTACTGTTCAGTGATGCGCGTCATCCCTGAGGTGATTCCCTCCTTTGAGGAACTCAACCTGCCTGAGGCGATACGTTCCTTCTGCACGCTCTCCAAGGGACTGGTGATCATCACGGGCCCCACCGGCAGTGGCAAGTCAACCACGCTCGCGGCGATGATCGACTACATCAACCAGAATCGCAACGAACATATCATCACCATCGAAGACCCGATCGAGTTCGTACACACGCCCCAAAAATGCGTCATCAATCAGCGCGAGGTACACCGCAACACCACGAGCTTTGCGCGCGCACTGCGCGCGGCACTGCGTGAAGACCCCGACATCGTGCTGGTCGGCGAAATGCGCGATCTGGAAACTATGGAAATCGCCATTGAGACGGCCGAGACCGGGCACTTGGTCCTTACCACGCTCCACACCAACGACGCAGCTACCACCGTCGAGCGTATGATCGATAAGTTCCCGGAGGGGCGTCAAAACCAGATCCGCTCGATGCTGGCCGACACGCTTAAAGGTGTGGTCGCACAGACACTCTGCAAAAAGATCGAGGGCGGGCGCATCGCGGCTTTCGAGGTGCTGGTCGTCACCACCGCCGTCGCCGCTCTGATCCGCGAAGCTAAGACCCACATGATTCCGTCGCTCATGCAGACCGGACGTAACGCGGGCATGCAGACCTTCGGCGACGAACTGACACGGCAGGCCGTGAAAGGCATCATCTCTGCCGAAGACGCCTACACCAAGGCGATCGACAAGGTCGACATCGAGACCAAGTTCCGATTGGCCGGGTTGAATCTGGACTTCAAGGTGGAGGCCGATCAGGCTTTGCGCGGTGCCCAGGTAGAACGCGCGCGCGCCGCGTTGCAAATGGCGCGGGACGCGCTGGCGGTCGATCCCAAAAACGCCGAGACGCTCTGCGCCGTAGCCTGGATCATGGGGGCATCGCCCTATGCTGAACTGCGTGACGGTCGCGAGGCCGTCAAGTTGGCCGAGCGGGCGAGTAGCCTGCTGCGCGACCGGGACCCCCACGCTCTGGCCGTGCTGGGCGTGGCCCACGCCGAGCGCGGCGCGTTCCGCCGCGCGATCGACTGTACCCATCGCGCCATTGAACTCCACACTCAGGCCGGCGAATCCGCGAAGGCACTGGCGCTACAAAACCGCCTCAACCTGTTCAAGCAAAACAAGCCCTACCGGGACGAGTAGGTTCGTTGTTGTTTCACGCGAAGGCGCGAAGACGCGAAGGTTGAACCACCTACTGCCCATTACCTACTGCATAGTGTTGTTCCATATAGCGGAGCTTCCACTCGATCATGTCGGGGCCGCCGCGGTAGAGCATCGTGGGCTCCCAGCCGAGACGCGAATCGGCATGCAGAAGCTTGAGCGCAGCCTTTGCGTTCGCGTATTCGGCACGGGCGATCTCCACCACCTTCGCGCGGTCTTTCGCGCGTTCAGCGATCACGGCGGCCTTGACGTTGCGTGCCGTGAGGCAGCAGCGTGCCATATATTGACCGTGCCAACCGAGACGGCGGGCGTTGTCCCGCCGGGTCGCATCTGTCTCTGCCGCCGCCAGCGCAAGAAACGCATCGCCGCCGCTCATAAAGGATTCCGCCATGGGTTCCAGCAGTTCGATCTGCAGCGTGAGCGACTCGTTCTTTGCCGCACTGCGCCGATAATTCAGGGTCAGATACATCGGCGGGAGCGGCAGTTCCGAAGCCTCCAAGTCGGGCTCCATCGCGTTGAAGGGGTAGGCCGGACCGTAGCGGAACGGCCCGTACTGGTTCTCGTTCTCGGAGTGCATGTCTACGATCTTCTCCGACCAGTCTTTCCACACGGCGAGCACTGCATCCGCGTTCTTTTCACCGTAGTCACGCGCCGCAATCGCCCGGATATGCGTTTCGAACGGCATGCCGCCCTCCGTGTAGGCCTCCTTGGACAACTCCGAGATGAAACTCGGCCACCAGCCGTAGTGGTGGTTCTCCATGAGACCGGCGAGCCCCCAGTCGACGTGCGCTTTGACGACCGCATCGAAACGCTTCTTCCACTGGTACGGGAAGGGATCGAAGGGGATCGTGCCGAAGTCCCATGTATGGCCGCCGGTGTTCGACATGGCGTACATCTTCATCCCGAGCTTCTGCGCCTCCTTCGCCTCAGAGGCGAAGTAGTTCCCCGGCCCCACATAGGTGAGCGAATAATCCGCCACACGCGAGGGCAGGCCGTTGCGCTTGGTGAACTTCTCGAACATCTCGAATGTCGCCTGCAACGTGACGTCGCGCGGCAGTGCGTTCAGGAGCGCCAGACGCTCCTTCTCATCGTGATACCCCCAGTTGTAGCTCCAGAACACGATCTCCATATTCGGCGCCTGTGCGCGGATCGCCGCCTTCACGGCGTTGAGCCAATCAGGATAGTCGCGACACGGGAACCAGCCCGCGAGCGGTCGGCGATCGCCCTTCTTGCGGTGCTCGGCGATCTTGTCCTTCTCCCAGTAACAGTAGGGGAGTACGCGCTCGTCCTTCGAGGGGAACTGGCAGCTTTCGCCCACGAAGATGATGCCCTTCGCCTCGGGATACGCAGCGGCCACGCGCCCGTAGGTTTTCTCGAAGAGTTCTTTTGCTCCCGGATCGGCGGGATGCGCGAAGGCGAGCACGTAGCTGTAGAGGTAGGTGTCGAGCCCCCACGCCTTTGCGCGGCGGATCGTGTCGGTAATATCGATGTGCTCAACGTTTTTTGTGACATCCACGTCCTTCACGAAAATAAGGATCGCGTCGATGCCGTAGTGCGCCATCTGCGCGAGGTGCGCGTCGGGGAACTGGTCGCAGCCCCAGCCCGAATGCGACATGCGCGGCGAGAACCTCGGACGGCGCGTCTCCGCGCCTTTCGCGAGGAACGGCGCCGAGCGGAGGTTCATGCGGTCTTCGAGACGGTAGAAACCCTGCGCCGCCGCCTTCGCATTCACCGCGCGGATCGTTACGCCCTTCTCTCCCACCTTAATCGCGTATTCCCGCTCCCTCATGGCCTTGTCGATCTTCACTTCGACCGCGCAATCCTCCGGCTTTCCCGTCCCTTGCACCGAAACGTTCACTCCCATTGAAGTGAGCAGGTAATCACGGAAGTCATCGGCAGCGCGACTGACGAGCGGTGCAGCATTTTCGCCCACGGCGATCTTCATGCCGTCGATGAAAACAAACTCATTCGTGGTCGGCTGGAGTTTCCAGTCACGCCGGTTCGGCTTGTGTACATGCGCGAGCCGCGCACGGAAGTCATAGGGCTTCTCCACACCGCACACGCTGTCGTCCGCCGCGCAGACCACCGTCGCGCAAAACATCACAAAGATTCCCGAAATGAGTTTTTTCATGATCTTCTCGCCCTCCTTATAGGATCAGATCTCACGCATCAAATACCGGTAACTGGCCTCGATCAACCGCTGCATGTCCTCGGCCTCGTTGTCGCCTTCCGTCTCTAGCGATACCGCACCCGCATATCCACGCGACTTCAGATACTCCACGCAGCCGCGCACATTCACACTGCCTTCGCCCAACGCGACACACGTCGCGCCTTTAACGTCTTTGACGTGTACATGCACCACGCGGTCGATCACTTCTTTCAGCGTCGTTACCTCGTCTTGGCGCTTCCCGAAAAGCGGCCACTTATACGCGCCGCTCGCCGTTTCCGCATAAGTGGCGCGGTGTACGTTAGCAGTGTCGTAGTTGATCCCGAGCCATTTCGACGGCGACAGCGCCAAAATCTTCTTGAGCCCGTCAGCGGTGAGCGAGAATGTTCCGTGCGGCTCAATGGCCAAGTAAACCTGACACTTCTCGGCAACCTCCAGAATGGCCGCGAGGCGCTCGCCCAGCACTTTCAGCGCGTCGGCTTCCGACATCGCGTCGGGCTTTCTCCCGTCACCCGCGTGGACGATCGGAATGCCGGCCTCTTTCGCCCAGCGGATCGTCCGCGTGATGCCCTCCACGCTCTTCGCGTCGGGAATGATCGCGCCGTGGGAGGTCCAGAGCCCCGTCACACCCTTGAAGCCGAACGAGTTGACGAGTTCGCGGAATTTCTGCGGGTCGTCCTTCTCGGTGTCCACATGCGGACACCACGGTCCCGTCGCCTGCGTCTCGATATACTCATAGCCCGCGCGGCGGATGCGTTCCAGCGCCTCCTTCAACGGCAGCTTGCGGAAGCAGACTGTGCCGCAGCCAATCTTCATCTTCGATTTCGTATCTGCCGCTCCCCATGCGGAGAACCCGCCCAGTGTCGCGCACGCCAGTGCGCCGCCCAATACCGTACGCCGCGTCATCCTTGCACCTCTGTTGTTCATCCTCGCCTCCTGATTTATGCCAGTTCCCATCCCTTCCGATACGTGCCTTTGAGAAACTTGTCGGCTTCTGGCGCATTCGTCGCCCTCATCTCTGCCGCGTCCCAAATCAACTTCTTGCCGGTCCGCAACGCCACATTGCCGAGCAGCACCAGTTCGGTCAAGCGCGCGCTGTATGCGAAGTTCGCGCTCGCCGCCGGACCGCCCTTGCACGCAGAGAGCCATTCGGCGTGGTGCCCCTTCACGCGCGGCAACGTCGGCGCAGGCCGCTTGTACGCCTTGTGCAGTTCGAGCGGCAGCAGCCGCGGTGTTCCCGACCATCCCGGACATGTGATATATCCCTTGTCACCGACGAACAGGATGCCGTCGTTACGCTCGCCCAGACGCTGTCGCGGGTCGTCGGGGTCGAGCCTCTCGGGAATGGACGGACGCAGCCCGCCATCATACCAAGTCACCTTCACGGGCGGCTGGTCGCCGCGCGGTCCGAACTGATAGGTGTAGAGCCCGGCGATCGAAATCGCTTCGTCGTCCACGCCGGTCGACGTCGCTTCCACGCTGAGCGGTCGCTCCAGATTCAGTGCCCACACGGCGGGGTCTAGATTGTGGCACGCCATGTCGCCGATCGTGCCGGTTCCAAACGCCCACCAGCCGCGCCAAGCGTACGGCGCATAGGCCGGATGGTACGGCCGGTGTTCGCGCGGCCCGAGCCAAAGATCCCAGTTGAACCCCGCAGGCACGGGCGGTGTCTCGGCCGGACGCCCGGGCGACTTCCGCAACCAATCCCAGCGCCCGGCGTCGCTCCACACATGCACCTCGCGAATCGGCCCGATAGCGCCGTCCCAGATCCATTCGCACGTCATGCGGATGCCCGTGCCCGAGTGCCCTTGGTTACCCATCTGTGTGGCAACGCCCGTTTCTTTCGCCACCCGCGCCATCTGTCGCACTTCCCAGACGCTGTGGCCGAGCGGCTTCTCGCAGTACACATGCTTGCCCATCCGCATCGCCACGGTCGAAACAAACGCATGCAAGTGGTCGGGAGTCGCGCATAGGATCGCGTCGATGCCCTTTTCTTTTTCAAGCATGACCCGGAAGTCTTCGTAATCGGCGCACCGGTAATTCGGGGAAGCCTTTCCGTAGTGTGCTTCGACCAGTGCCTTCACCGGCTTGCGCCCGGCCTCATACCGGTACCAGAACGCCTTCAGGTCGGTCCGTTCGGCCACGTCGCAGACCGCGACGATCTGTGCCTCCGGTTCAGCCAACAGGCTCTTGGCGTTGCTCGTCCCCATGCCGCCCGCGCCGATGATCGCGACCGCGACACGCTCGCTGGGGGCCACAAAACCAGGCCCGCCCAGCACGTGACGCGGTACGATGGAAAAGGCCGCTATGCCCGCCGACCCCCTCAGAAATGTCCGTCGCGATGTTTCCTTCATACGGTCACTCCTTTCGACCCTTCGTTTTCCGGTTTACTTTTCTATCTCAAAGTCGCGGCCTTCGTACTTCTCCGGCGGTACATAACCGTGTTGCGAACCTTGCACCCAAATGATTTTTTTTGGGCCTTTGATGTTGTTCCAGAGGATCGCGAGACCCGATGGCGGACAGACGTAGTCGCCGAGTCCGGCACGGGGGATGATCGTCCGGCACGATGTCGGGATGCGCTTGGCGACATTGACCGCGTCGTAATATCCCAGTCCGTCGGACCACTTGATGTACCATCCGCCGCGGTTGCGCCCGAGGCGTTCGCCGCCGAGATCGCAGCACCACGTGATGGAGGATTCCGCGAGCGTTACATCTTTGTCCAGCCCGGCCGCCCAAATGGTCTGCAAACCGCCCTGGCTGCCGCCGGACGCGAAGAGGTCTTTTCCGTTCCACCCCGGCAACGACTTCAGGTATTCGAGCGCCCGCATCACGCGGAGGGCCATGCCGTTGAAATAAGCCATTTCCGGATCCTTGTTCTCGGCCGGGTCAAAAGCGTAACCCTGCCCGTTCGATTTGATCTCGGAACCGAGCGCCTTGTAATAGCCTTCGTCGCCGCCGAACGCGGGCAGGCGCATGCCATGCGCGTTGATGTCGAGGACGATTTCATCGCTTCGCGCACCGCCGGGCGGATTGTGCGGCGCTCGGTACGAATATCCGTGGGTCGTTAGGCGGCACGGGAACTTGGTGCCATTGTCGACAGCCTTCGGAATGGTCAGATAGCCGGTCACCGGACGCACACCCGCGCAATCAATCGTGATTGCGTAGAGCCGCGCGTCCTTGTTGCCGCAGGGGAGTTCGATGCGCTCCGCTTTCATGGGAATTTTCGCGAGCCGTGCGCGCTGACGGTCCCAGAAGGCATCGAAATCTTCAGGTTCCGGAAGCGCTTGAAGCGTGCCGGTTTCTGCGCCCGCGCCACCGTCAAAGAAGATTGACTTGTTCTGGCGTTCGAAGCGATTGGCCGCCTCCCGGCCTTCGGGCGTCGATGTGTCGCCGGTGAAGACCTTTTGATATTTTTTGCCGTCCTTGTTGACGACCTCCGCATAGAGCCGCACGAACCCCGGCTTGTCGAGTTTCGTCTTGTAGACAAAGGGCTCCTTAGTGAGCGGGGTTTGGCCGTTGTCCTTTACACCATCGTCCCCCGTGCGTTCCCACTTGAGCAAGTAAGTGTCCGCAGGGATGTCGCCCGTCAGATTCCGGGGCGTGACGATAAACACGATTTCCTCACCCACCTTATACAGAAGCGGATGCTTGTCCGTCACTCCCATCAACCACGCATTGTCCAGTACACCGGCTGCGGCCAGTCCGGCCGTCAACAACATTAAAGCGACAATCCTGATTCTCATAATCCCTTTTCTCATAGTTAACTGCTCCTTACTGATGCTCTTTACAACTAAAGGCCATGAATGCCTGATAATACAACATGCCATTCATCATGGCAAATGCGAGATTTGCGGTTTTGGTAATCGCCCCATCAACGGGTGTATTCGATCTTAACGGCGAAGTCGCGAAACATCAGTTGCCGGCCTTCAACCGGAGAAAGCGTAAAGGCATTGAGCCCCCGCTTGACATGAGAAATGCGGTCGTTTGTTCAAAGAGTTTGCGCGTCCAGACTTCGCCGTAGTAGCTATGACCGGCGTGTGCGATCAGGTACGTCGTGTGCGGGATGCCGTGTTTACGGCAATACCGCTCATACGCGGCGCGCGAACCTGGCGCATCGGGGTCGGAACCGCCGAACACAAAAAGGATTGGCCGCCGAAATGTGCGAAAGCGCTTGAGTACATCATTTTCCCAAGCGGCTTCGGCCGCGCTGCGCGTCTCCTGCTTCACCAGTGCCTTGGCGACCATGCTCGCCTGAACCTTGCCGCGCAGGATCTTACGCCATGTCTCGGGGCGTGTCAGTTTACGCGCGTAGGTGAGTAGCATGGCACCGGTCTTGCGGATGCCGGTGGCCGCGCTGCGCAGGTCGCCCATCGATTCGGCGGACCAGAGCACCAAGCGGTCGATGCCGGGTTCATGCGTCGCCAACGTGATCGCCACTTTGCAACCGGAGCAAATGGCGATGACGCGCACCGGCGCACCGGCCGGTAGCCGTGCGCGCAGTTCTGCCAGCGCGGCGCACGCGGCGTCGGCCATGCCGGCGATCGATGCCTGCGACGCTGTGCCGTCGCTCAAACCGCGGCCGATGAAGTCCGGCCGTAGGCAGAGGTCGCCTTGAGCCGCGAGCTGACGCGCAAAGCAAGTGAAAAGTCGATGCGGTCCGGTGCGATCTCCCGACCAGCCGTGCAGAAACAGGGTGCCCGCGCGCGGCTCGCCCGACGGCCGGTCTAGGATAGCGCGTACCGCGCCCCCTGCGGTCGCCAGCGTGATCAACTCGGCATGGGCTGTTTGCGCGTCGAGCGAAAGTGCTGGCGCGGCGACAGGCGGAGCGTTCAGACGACCCTCCAGCCAATCGACGCTGGCCGTGATCAATGCGTCAAGGTCCACATGGCCGACGGTGTTCCAGAACGGCGGGTAGCGCACGTCCAGCGTCGTCACGTCGTCACCAGCGGTCGCACTCACCTCTGCCGCTGTCCGCGCGTCGTGTCCGCCTGCACTCACACAGAGCGGGAGTCGAGCGCGTGTTTCGTGCTGTGCTAAGCTCCCGACTCCCCCCCCCTTTTCATCAGAAACGCATGATTCTCGCTCGCTTCTGTCATCAATCGAGGCTCTTGCAAAACCCCTCGTGGCATGGGCGTCCCGCCCATGAAACACGGGCAAGATGCCCGTGCCACACTTGCAGGCAAGGGGTTTTGCAAGACCCTCAACCGTTAGCTTGTGCAGCCAGTTGTACAACGCGCTGGTCACGGGGTAGCCGTCGAGATCGACGCACTCACCGTTGCGCCAGCGGGCTTCCAGATCGGTCCGCCCTTCGCGTGCTTTGCCGTAGGCTACCATGTCATTGACCATGCGGCGTTGCAGGAGTTGGCGTATGAAATCAGGCCCGGCGACCGGTGCCCACAGCAGGCAGGCGGCCGTGTCGGGACGACACGCCGCCAGACGCAACGCCAGCAGTGCGCCGCAGCGCAGCCCGAGCGCGGCGCGCGGCACGTCAGGAAATTGATCCGCCAGCCAACTCCACGCTGCGTCGCAGTCGCGCTCGAAGCCCTCTGGGTCTTGCTCCTCGAAAGCGCCGTCGGAGTCGCCGCAACCGCGCAGATCGAAGAGCAGCGTTGCGATGCCCCGCGCCGCCAACGCTCGGGCGGTTTGCACAAAAGCCGGCAGGGCGCCCTTGCGCTCTTCGACGAGCGGCGGGATACACAGCACAGCGCCGCGCACAGTGTTCGGTACGAAGCAGGTGGCGGACAACGCGCGTTCGCCAGCCGTCAGAAAAAAAGCATGTTGTATGCTCATACGCATGAATCACGAGGGAGGGTTACAGGCGGTTGATCATCTCCAGCACGATACGTCCGGTGGTCAGCAGACTGTCAACCGAAAGTTTGTCGAGCGTGTCTTCCGGAGTATGCCAATAATTGTTCAGGCCGGGGCGGCTGCCGAACTCGAAGTCGATCAGGTTGACCGCCGGGAAACCAAGGTCGAGAAAGGCTTGGTGGTCGTCATAGATGATACCGTCGAACAGGCCGATGCGGTCGCGGTCGCCGGTGGCCTCCGCCGCCTTCAGGGCCAGCAGGCGTAACGCGGCGGTGCTGTTGCGGGGCACCGTCAGCTTGAAGTCACGGTCGCCGACCATGTCCGTCAGGATCACGGCCTTGACGTCGCGGCCCTCGGCTTTGATCTGCTTGGCAAGGCGTCGGCTGCCGTGGAAGCCGTCGCGGTCGCTGTAGGCGAGCATGCACTCTTCGCCGTCCATGAAGCCGCAGAGGATGTTGTGCGGAAGCGGACCCGCCGCGCGTAGGATCGCGGCCAGTTCGATCAGCAGGCCCGTGGAAGAGCCGCTGTCGTTCGCGCCCTGAAAGCCCTTGCCGATGCCGCTCATCGTATCGAAGTGCGAGAGCAGGATGATCCAACCGCCACCGGTGCCAGGGATGGTCGCGAGCACATTGAAAAACGGTTTCGTTCCGCGCGGCGTAGGATCGGTGAAGCGGTCGATGCGCACGTCGACATTGCGTTCAGCCAGACGGTCGTGGATCCAGTGCGCGGCCTTCTCAGCACCGGGCGTGCCTGCGTCACGCGGCGTACAAGTCTCGACGAGTCCAGTGACGTGTGCGAAGGCATTGCTGGCCTGCGCCGCAGTGAAGGTGAGGGCGGGACGCGGCGGCGCGGTCTCAGTAGCGGGCGGCCTGTCTCCGCATCCTACGAGCGTGAACGACAATACACAGCATGCCCACAGTGCCGGTTTCATTTTTTTCAGATTGCACATTTCAGATCCTACATCACCGTTTTACAAACCAACGCGGGCTTCGCGTCTTCGCGCCTTCGCGTGAAAAAACCGAGCAATGCTTTTACTCTCACGATTACGACCACTGGGTGGTCGTAATAAGAGAGGTTGACTCGCGACCCGCGACTTGCGACTCGCAGCCAGCCCTGCCACCCCCAAAAAATCTGCGTCATCTGTGCCCTCTGCGCCTCTGTGAGAGGAAACCCGAGCAGCGCAAATCTCAAATCCCAAATCCCAAATCTCAAAACCTTCGTGCCCTTTGTGCCTTTGTGTGAGAAACAATTTTTTTAGTGGGCTCCCTTCATCTGCGATTAGTCCAACGAGACGCCGAGCAAGTGCAGGAGACGGTCGAGATCGTCGTTGTCGTAGAAGTCGATCTCCAGCATGCCTTTGGTGTGCTTGCCGTTGGCATGCGTGACGCCGGGCGTGAGGCGCACGGCGGTGCCGAAATGCTTGTGCAGGCGGTCGGTCAGGTCGCGCACGTAGCTTTCGGGCAGGTCGGGTTTGCCGGGGCGGCGCGTCTCCGCGCCTTCGAGACTGGCCTTGCGGCGACGGATCAGCTTTTCCAGACTGCGGACGGTCATCTCCTCGGTGACGCACTTGCGCCCGAGCAGGGTTTGCTCGGTGGTGTCGGTCAGCCCCAACAGCACCTTGGCGTGCCCGGTGGAGAGCAGACCGCTGCCGACAAGTTGCTTGACCTCGTCGGGCAGATCAAGCAGGCGCAGGGAGTTGGCGACGCTGGCGCGCGCCTTGCCGACGCGGTCGGCGACTTCCTGCTGGGTGAGATTGAAGGTGTCGGCGAGTGTGCGATAGCCCTCGGCCTCTTCGATGACGTTCAGGTCTTGGCGCTGGATGTTTTCGATGATCGCCATTTCGGCGGCGCGCCGGTCTTCGGCATCCACGAGGATGATCGGCACTTTGTCGAGGCCGGCTTCGATCGCGGCGCGCAGACGCCGCTCGCCCGCGATCAGTTCGAAACGGTTGTCGCTGTTCTTGCGGCAGATCAACGGCTGGATCACGCCGTTGGCGCGGATCGATTCCGCAAGTTCGCGCATCGCGTCTTCATCGAAGGTCTGTCGCGGCTGCCAAGGCGAGCGCATGATCTCGCCGACGGGGATTTCGAGCACCCACTGCTGCGACTGCACATCGGCGGGCACGGCGGCCGTCGGCGTGGCGGACGCGGTGGCGCCGGATGTCGCATGTGCGGGCGGTGTCGTCGTCGTTGCGAGCGGGGCCGCAGTCGTTGGGGGCGGGGTCACGGCCGGAATGTGGCTGATCAACGCACCCAGACCGCGCCCGAGCCCTGGCTTGGGATGCCGGTGGGGGGCGGGCGACGCGGCGGGACGGACCGTCGCGGCAGGCTTGTTTGTTTTGGCCGTTTTGGTTGCTTTGGCCGCTTTCTTTGAAGCCGTTTTTTTCGGTGTGCTCATGGATAGATCCCCGGACGGTTGAGACCTGCGGTCTCGGGCAGACCGAACATGAGGTTCATGTTCTGGAGCGCCGAGCCGGCTTGGCCTTTCATCAGGTTGTCAATATGGGCGACAATGCGCAGGCGGTTGACGCGGCTGTCCACGCTAACCACCAGGTTACAGAAATTGGTGCCGCGCACGTGGAGCGTGCCGATGGCGGCCCGGCTGTCGTAGATGCGTATAAAGGGGCTGTCTTTGAAGAAGTCACGGTAAAGCGCCACCAGATCCGCTTCGCTCATGGGACGGCAGAGTGTGCCGTAGAGCGTCGAGAGAATGCCGCGACAGGTCGGCACGACTTGGGCGGTGAAGGTGATCTTGACCTCGTCCCCGGCGAGCAGGCCCAATTCACGCTCGACCTCGCAGACGTGCTGGTGCCCGGCCAGTTTGTAGGCGTTCATCTGTTCGTAACGCGCCGGAAAATGGAAGGTAGGGTTCACCTTTTTGCCGCCACCGGAGACCCCGGTCTTGCAGTCGCAAATGATACTGTTCGGCTCAAGCAGACCGTGCTTTACGGCCGGCGCAAGCCCTAGAATGCAACTGCATGCAAAGCAGCCGGGGTTCCCAACGATGTCGGCCTTGCGGATCGCGTCGCGGTGCAACTCAGCCAGACCATAGGCACAGCGCGTCAGCAGTTCGGGGGCAGCGTGCGTGGGATCCTTGCCGATGCGCGTGGCGTAGTCGGCATAGGCTTCGACGGTCGTGAAGCGGAAATCGCCGCTGTAGTCGATGACCTTGGCACCGCGCGCCAACTCGCCAGTGGCAGCCGTCATGCCGACCTTGTCCGGCGTTGCAAAAAAGACGAGATCAGTCGGCACCGCCGCGCGTTCATCGTCCGCCGCCAAGATCGGCAGGTCGCAGAATCCTTCGAGATGCGGGTAAACGTCGGAGATCGGGCGCCCGACATCTTCGCGCGCGACCAAAGCGACCAGTTTGGCTTCAGGATGCTGAAGCAACAGCTCGGTGATACCCACACCGCCATAGCCCGTTGCGCCCACTACTTTGACTCGAATCATAGAAAAACCTTTCTCCAGCGAAATAGGGACGAGCATGTTACCAAAAAAGCCCGTCATACAAAAGGTGTCTTTGTGAACGCTCAACTCTCAACCCTCAACGCTCAAGTGCGGAGAGCATCGGCATCGGGATCGCTATCGGTATCGGGATCGAACAGATCCGATAGCGATACCGATAGCGATACCGATAGCGATTCTAGGAAAAGGCGCACTCACAAAACACGCGCTCGACCGCTCTCCAGTTATTAACTATTCGTTATTCACTATTCGCTCCCTCAGTGTTACGATACGCATCACTCATGAAAGGCCGAGTATGTAGACGGGGAAGGTATGCGCGTAGAATCATGTGATTACTTTGTAGTGGGCAGCGGCATCGCCGGATTGATGACCGCGCTCTATCTCGGGCGCAACGGGCGTGTGCTGCTGGTGACCAAGAAACGGCTCGATGATTGCAACACCAATCGCGCGCAGGGCGGCATCGCCTGTGTGATGGAGGCGGGCGACAGCTTCGAGCAGCATGTGGCGGACACCTTGGACGCGGGGGCGGGGCTCTGCCGTGAGGAGGTCGTGCGCGAGGTCGTGTCCGGTGGGCCGGCGCGTATTGCCGATCTAGAGACGCTGGGCGTGCGCTTCAACCCGCGCACCGATGGTGAGCCCGGTTACGATCTCGGGCGCGAGGGCGGCCACTCGCAACGCCGCGTATTGCATGCCGGCGACATCACCGGCCAGCGCGTGGAGTCGGTGCTGGTCGATCAGGTGCGCCGGCACCCTAACATCCAAACGCACGAGTACACGATGGTGATCGACCTGATCACCACGCGCTGGCTCAAGATGCCCGGCGACAACCGTTGTGTCGGCGCGTACGTGCTCGACCAGCCGACCGGCGAAATCTATGCGGTGCGCTCGCCCCACACGGTTTTGGCGACCGGCGGTTGCGGCAAGGTCTACCTGTATACCTGCAATCCCGACATCGCCACTGGCGACGGCATGGCGCTCGCTTGGCGCGCGGGTGCCGAAATCGCGAACATGGAGTTCATCCAGTTCCATCCCACCTGCCTCTACCATCTGCAGGCCAAGCGGTTCCTCATCAGTGAGGCGGTACGCGGCGAGGGCGCGGAGCTGACCGATGCCGAAGGACGCCCCTTCATGAAGAAGTACGACCCGCGCGGCGCGCTTGCACCCCGCGACGTGGTGGCGCGCGCGATCGATGCCGAGATGAAGCGCACCGGTTCGCCCTACTGTTGCTTGGACATCCGCCATAAATCCGAGGCCTTCCTCAAGGAGCGTTTCCCCAACATCTACAAGACCTGCCTCGGCTTCGGGATCGACATGGCGCGCGACCTGATTCCGATCGTGCCCTCGGCCCACTACTGCTGCGGCGGCATCCGCGCCACCGTCGACGGGGTGACGTCGTTGCCGGGCCTGTACGCGGTGGGCGCAACCGCCTGCACCGGATTGCATGGCGCGAATCGGTTGGCGAGCAACTCGCTTCTGGAGGCGTTAGTTTGCGCGTATGAGTTGGCCGGCCGCCTGTCGGAAGACCCGCAGCGTTTGCCGGACCGGCTGCGGATTCCCGACTGGCAGTACGGGACGGCCGTCGCAAGCGACGAGGCCGTGATGGTGGCGCACAACTGGATGGAGGTCCGCACCTGCATGTGGGACTACGTGGGCATCGTGCG
>DAOTMQ010000006.1:0-35999 GCA_035450385.1 Kiritimatiellia bacterium
TGTCCTTGTATTCGTAGCGGAAACGCAGGTCAAAGCCGGCGTCAAACGACGGGCCAGACTTTTCTGGAGCAACCTCCGGTTCTGCCGCGAACAACCAAGGCACCAAGACTAGCGAAACAAAACTGGTAACCACGTTCTTTTTCATACGCACGCTATCCCTTGTTTATCATCGTTTGACAGGCGGTGTCCGTCGCTAATACCGTCAAAACCATAAAACAGAGGATACGGGCTGCGTATCAGAACTTGATAAACATTTCGTTAGGTTTGTGTGATATCACCCTCGTCCCCACTCGGCAATATCCGCTCGGCAAGTTCCGGCATCGCATCGATCGCGATATCCCACGTCTCGCCCCGCAACTCACCAAAGCCGAAGCGGCAGAAACAGCGGCGCAGACCGGCATACCGGGCGGCGGCGAGATCGGTGAAGTTGTCCCCTACCATCCAGTCGTCAGCATCCAGTGCCACGCCCATCTGTTCGGCCGCAAACCGCAGCGGTGCCGGGTCGGGCTTGAGTGTCGGCGCGTCGCCGCCGCCTACCACCGCGCCGAAATACTGCGCAATGTCGAGACCTTCGAGGATCAGGCGCGTGACAGGACCGGGCTTGTTGGTAACAACCCCCATCCGCCAGCCGGCGGCGCGAAACGCCTCCAAGGTCTCGACGACACCGGGATAGAGCACCGTGCGATCCAGACAGTGCGCGGCGTAGTGCGCGCGCTGACGCGCCAGCATCGCCTCCCATAGATCGGGACGTTCGGGTGACGCGCGCTCGATCAGCAGGCGCACCCCCTCACCGACGCACGCCACCACCTCATCAATCGTCCGCGGCGGCAAACCAAAATCTTGGCGAGTAAGGTTCACCGCGTACGCCAGATCGGCGCGCGAATCGATCAAGGTGCCGTCTAGATCAAAGAGTAGCGTTTTCACCGATAACCGTTTACGCCCAGCCGCGTTGCTTGACTGCCTCGGCCACCCGATTGATGGCAATCATGTAGGCGGCATCGCGCATGTACAGCTTCCGGCGCTTGGCCAAGTCATAGACCGCCGCGAAGGCGGCCGTCATCTTGGTATCAAGCTTGGCGAGCACCTCGTCCCTCTCCCAGTAGTAGTTGGTGTTACACTGTACCTGCTCGAAGTAGCTGCATGTCACGCCGCCGGCGTTGGTCAGGAAGTCCGGTGCCACGAAGATGTCGCGCTGTTTGATGACCTCGTCGGCCTCGGGCGTGGTCGGCCCGTTCGCGCCTTCGACGATGACCTTCACGCTCTTCGCGATCTTCGTCACCGTCTCACGGTTGATCTGGTTCTCGAGCGCCGCCGGGATCAGGATATCCACCTCCTGCTCCAGCCAAGCCCCGCCCGGCAACCGCTCATAGCCCAGCTCACTCGCGCGGTCCTTGTCGATGCCGCCAAACTTATCCGTGATGTCGCGCAACTCTTTAAGGCAGATCCCCTCCGCCTTGCGGAAGGTGTACGACGTCTTGTCTGCCTGATCCCAGCATGAGATCGCGATCACTGTGCCGCCGAGTTCCGTGTAGCGCTGCACGGCATGCTGCGCGACATTGCCGAAGCCCTGTACGCTCGCCGTGGTTTTCGCCAGATCCATGCCGAGAACCTTCAACGCCTCGCGCAGTATGTAGATCACGCCGAAGCCCGTGGCCTCCGTCCGCCCCAGCGAACCACCCAGCCCCACCGGCTTGCCGGTGATAAAGCCCGGATAACGACCGCCGTGAATCGTTTCGTATTCATCGAGCATCCAGAGCATGTGCTGACCGTTGGTCATCACGTCCGGCGCCGGCACGTCGCTGACCGGCCCCACGTTGCGCGCAACCTGGCGCACCCAGCCGCGGCAGATCTGTTCCTGCTCGCGCAGACTCAGGTGGTACGGATCGCAGATCACGCCGCCCTTGCCGCCGCCCAGCGGGATATCGACCACCGAGCACTTCCAGGTCATCCACATCGACAGCGCACGCACAGTGTCGACCGTCTCCATCGGATGGAACCGGATGCCGCCCTTCGCAGGACCGCGCGCGTCGTTGTGCTGCACACGAAAGCCTTTGAACACACGGACCGTGCCGTCGTCCATCCGAACCGGAATCGTAAAATGATATTCGCGCAACGGTTGGCGCAGGAGTTCCCTTACTCCCTCGTCTAATTCAAGCAATGCCGCCACTTTGTCGAACTGCGCTTGCGCTACCTGAAACGGGTTATATGAACTGCTCTCCATTTTTTTCTTCAACCTTTCCTGACGCCGCCTGACGAGGGCGGCTTTTTGGAATACGTCAGGCGCCGTTTATACTAAAGCGGCTCCCTACCCGCAACGACAATTTTTGAAATCGCTTACTTCAGCGTCACGTCGATCACATACACTTGGCGCGAGCCTTCATGGACCGAATTGAACGCCAGCATCTTGCCGTCTGGACGCCAGCGCGGATGCAGATCGCAGCGCGAATATTGTTCGCGGTACAATTCCGGCACAAAGAACCCGCCGAGCGGCAACACCGCATGATCCGCCATACGCATGACCATCAACTTGCGCTCGCTCAGTCTATCCGGATAGGTGTCGGTCGCCATCCATTTACCATCGTCCGAAAAAACGCCGTGCCCGTCAAAGTCCAGCAAGCCCTTGCCCAGACGCGTGTAGTCCTCCTTGCCGGGCGTGAAAAGTACATGACTCCATACGGCATCCTTGTACTTGGCGGTGACCATCAGGCGGTCGCCGTCGAGCCAGTTGAAGTGCGACCCGCCCCAGCCATCCGGGAAACAGCGACGCACGTCACTGCCATCCCGATTGCAGGTGAACGAGGTGGTCTCCCATTTGCGCACCACTTTCTGGCCCGCAAGATTCTCAACGGTACGCGCCAACCAGAAGATCTTCGATCCATCGCGGCTGAAAACCGTGTGGCAGAAATAGGCCAGCGCCTTGGGATCCTTGACCTGCGGCATGCGATCACGCACCGAGGCAATGGTGACGATCAACCGCGCCTCGCCGCTCGTCAGATCCACAAGCCAAAGCCCATCGTCCTCCGGCCAGACCGTATCAACGCGGGCGTCCTGCCCATTGCCGCCATAGCCGTAGTCCGGACGCGTCAGCCGCAGCCGCGCATAGTTGATGCTGACCGCCCAACGGCCATCCTGCGAAACCGCACTCACCGGGAACGGCACCACGCGCCGCGTGCGCTTCTCCATGTCGTAGACGACCGAGACGAAACGGCCGTCCACCAGATCGTTAAAGATGAACTGCGTCTGAGGCGCGGTGCCGAGCCAGTGCGCCATGGTCGCCTCTTGAAAATTCCAGCAGCGCGTCTCGGTCAGCGGAATGAAGCGATTGCCATCCTGCGCGTCCACCACGCCCAACACGGCGACATCCTGCTCGGTGGGCAGGCGGTTCTTGACATCGGTTTCCAGCACCGTGGCGTACCGGCCATCCGCGCTCCAAGCGTTGATCGCATAGTAGCTCGCAAAAAGGTGATCTTTCGGACCGGAGGTGATCGCGCGCGGCGCGGAGAAAACGGGAAAATCTCCCGCCAGCGCCACCCCGGCCAGCACCGTACAAACCAAACACAATCCTGCTCTTTTTTTCATCATGCGTCTCCCTTAATGAGTTCATCCCACCGCTGCTTCTGCTTGGCGATCTCCTTGAAGCGCGCCTCGTTGTCCGGCTTGTCGCCGATCTCCAGCAGACAGAAACCGCTCCAGCCGATGCGCTTCAGAAAGGCGCACTGCGTCTCATAGAACTTCGCCGCCGTGTAGCTCGCCGCCGTGAGATCGTGTACGTGTACGGTGCTGCCGAGATAGGGCGCGACCTTCTCAAGGTTGGCCGCGAGTCCCTCACCCTTCGTGTCGCGGAAGTCGCTGTTAAGCTTCAGCCGCAGGCCGGGATGATCCACCGCCTTGGCGATGGTCGCCAGATGCGGCAGCAACCCCGCGCTGCCGTGCGCCTCAAGCCGCAGTTCCACGCCAAGGGATGTGGCCACAGGTGCCAGAAGCTTGAGCGACGTCGCGATCTGATCGAGCGTCTTCTCTTGCGGCACATCTTTATGGAAATCATTTGGAAAGACGCGCAACCCGCCCGCGCCGAGATCCGCGCAGAACTGGAGCATCTCCTTAGTCCGCTCAATCGCCCGCGCAAGCCGGGCGGCGTCAGGCGAGTCGTAACGCTCGCCGCTGGCGACACCGACCAACTTAACCGGGCTGTCGGCAAAGCGCTTCGCGGCCTCGGCACGCGCGGCCTTGCTACTGGTGAGTTCCAGGCCGTGCGCGTACTTCATGTCGGTCCGGATCTCGACCCCGAACAACCCGAATCGCGGCAGAAACTCAATCAGTTCGGCAACCGTCCACCGGCTCCCGATCTGGTAGGTGGTCAGGCCCAACTGCACCCCGTTCTTCGCCGCGCGTGCCTTTGCCGCAGGCACCGCCAAAGCTGCGGCCAACGCCGCACCGCCACTCATCATGAAATCGCGTCGTGTCATCATCTTCCTCCTCTGTGTGCCTCGTTCCCGCCGTCTCTTGCGCGGCACGATACCACAACGCCACACCGCGCCCGAAACGACCGGGGCAGTGTCGCACATTCCAAGCGACTTGTCTACCCCGTCATTTCGGCAACAGGCTCAGCCTGCGATCATTTTGTAAACGATAAGCAGCGCCATGACGACAAGAATAACCAAGGCAAAGATAGCCCCTTCGTTTCCTTTAAATTTGGACATGGTATCCTCCAACTGTTGAACATGAAGACAATGCGATCAACCGCATGACGCGGTTGCGTACAGAGAAACGATCGGTCGGCAAGCCCATCCCGATCCCGTCGTACGGGATACACGTAAAAAGGCATGCCGCCGACATCGGCGTTTTCAACAGAGGAGTTGCGTGGAGCGCGCCACGGCCTGTCGGTCACAGTGCCCAGAGGCGTGCCGACCACCGCGTCTTAGATCCGCGCGCATGGTTCGTAAAGACGAGAGAAGTAGGAGCCGCGCCCACCTGTCGCGGCCGTCAATCCACCGGGGACAAGCGTGCATGGCCGGCGGCGTCCATTCGCGCCCATCGGGCAATACAGCGTAGAGTGTCGGCCGCTGCACGCAGCCGGAGAGACTAGCCCCCTCTCCGGGGCATGTCCCGGCAGACAGCGCCCCCAGTCCGCCGGAGGCACCGCCAAAGTCATGCCCCGCATCACGCACGCCGCCCAGCCAGAGAAGCACGGCACAGAGCAGAAGCATTTCGCCTGCCCGCACCGTGCCCCGCAGCCATTTCCTGACGCGCATCCTACGGAAACATGACCTTACTCCAACCATGGGGGAGAGCATACCAGACCCCGCGCGTAGCCGCAAGCGATTGCACGTCGGGCAGAATTGCGGTAACATGATGGCAGTTCGTGTGGCACTGTACTGCTTACAGAATGAACGGCGCACCGTGCGCGTTTCTCGTCCACCCGACAGTGAAATACAGCATGCGTGACGCTTCCAAAAAAAGGGGATCGGCCCTCGGCAGGCACCTTCAATCACGGCTCACTTCAGGGCTCGTGATTTTCATTCCTATTGCCATCACACTGTTCGTCTTGCACGCCACAATCCGGCTGCTCACGTCGTTCGTGCTCCCCTGGCTGCGGAACCTGCCCTTCAACATTCCCGATGCCGCGCTGGTAGCCGTCGCGCTGACGGTTATGGCTATTTCCGTCTACATCACCGGGCTTGTCGCGGCCCACTTCTTCGGACGCCGGCTGATCCGCTGGGGCGACCGTCTCCTGCGCAGGTTACCCATCGTGAAGCCTGTCTATTCGGCGTCGAGACAGGTCGTGAGCATCTTCGCATCGCCTTCAAGAACGGCGTTCCATGCCGTGGCTCTGGCCGAGTTTCCCCGGAAGGACTCCTTCTCCGTGGGGTTTATCACCGGGACAATGATCGACCCAGAAGGGGTGCCGATGACCTGCATTTTTATTCCCACCACGCCCAATCCGACAACCGGGTTTATTATCATGCAGCCCGAAGATGAAACCATCGTGACCGACCTCTCTGTCGAAGAGGGCGTCAAGATGATCATTTCAGGCGGAATGCTGTCGCCGCACTCGTATCGGACCCGCACCCTGCCGCCGATCAAGCGAAAAACGAAGAACGCCCAACGCCCAACGCCGAACTCAGAAGGATGAAAGTTGAAGCTTGTCGTGGAATGCCGAGGCAAATGTCACGCCGCTCACGAGAGATGTAAAAAATTTTTGCGGTGACAAGAGCCGCGCTGTGCGCGGGTCGCGGCACCGCTTTCCTCCGCGTTATACGCAAAAACACACTTAGTCCCCCACACTTAGTCGGTTACGCTTAGTCGTTCACACTTAGTCTCCAAAACTTAGTCGATTGCACTAATGACGAGTGTGGGGACGAAGTGTATCGACGAAGCGTAAAACGACGAAGTGTGTCGACGAAGTGTACACGACGAGTGTGGGAACGAAGTGCGGCTCGTGGGGACACTCGCCCTCCCGGCCCTCTTGAGTGTTGGACGTTGAGCGTTCTACCGGAGGATTCTGGCGACGCGAAAGCCAGCATCAATGCACCGGCAGTCCTGACCGCAGACACTGCGCCCCGCAGAGCGACAGCCCCATGCGAGGCTGATAAAGCTCCCGCCCCGCATCACGCGGGACGTCCCCGCAGGAGCACCGCCCGGATCCTGCGCAACCTCCGGATAAGTCTCGCACCAGTCGAGGCACCACTCGTCCACGTTGCCGTGCATGTCGTAGAGGCCCCATGCGTTAGGCAGATAACTGCCCGCCGGCGCGGTTCCCGTGTTCGGCGCGCAGTCCTGACTTTCTCCGGAACCACCGTTGTGCCAGTAACGCCCGACCTCCGACACGTTCGGGCAGTTTCCGATCACCGTCAGGTTCTTGCCACTATTCAGCGCCGTGCCCGTCCCCGCCCGACAAGCGTACTCCCACTGCGACTCCGTCGGCAGATCAAGGGTCGCCAGCCCGGTCTTCGCCCGTAGCCTGCCCATGAACGATTCCGCATCTACCGCGTCATTTGCAGGCCAGTGCGTCCCTGCGGAATAACCGCGAATGTCGCTGTAGGTCACCTGCTCTACCGGACGGGTCTGATAGTACGTCGTGTTACTGAAATAGCTGGGCCAATTCCCCATCACCAGTTCCCACTGCCGTTGCGTCACCTCGAAGACCCCGATGTAGAAGTCCTTCGTCAGCGTCACCCGATGTTGCCGTTCGTCATCACTACGGCTCAGTTCGCCCGAGGGACTGCCCATCGTGAACGTCCCCGCCGGGATGCGGCGCATCACCAATTTTGTGGTTTTGTATTCGTCCGTCCAGCCGTCTGACGGCACACCGCTGAGATAGCTCACGGGATAGTTTGACGCCGACGTCCCGCCGGAGAGGTCGACCACCATATAAAGGCCGTTCTCCGCCCGCACACTCGACCCTACCGGGTCACTCGCGAGACAGCCCCCCGCCCCCAATATAACCGCCACCCAGAAAACCATCCGCCACATAACCGCCTCCGTTTTGATGGCAAAAAATAACACAGGAGAGGGTGGAGAGTGAATAACGAATTAACAACGGGCTGAGCGGCGCATGGGCAAACGGTACGTGTCGCCTTCACCGCATTGTCTGTTGTGTTTACTTGGAAGATGTAAAATTTTTGAGTGCGGTGACAAGAGCCGCGCTACGCGCGGGGCGCGGCACCGCTTTCTTCCGCGCCACGCGCGGAAACACACTTAGTCTCAACACTTAGTCGTCCACACTTAGTCGGTCCACACTTAGTCCTCCAAAAACTTAGTCGATTGCGCTAACGACGAAGTGTTGGGACGAAGTGTAAACGACGAAGTGTTTGGACGAAGTGTCGCGACGAAGTGCGGCTCGTGGGGACACTCGCCCTCCCGGCCCACTTGAACGTTGAGAGTTGAGCATTGAGCGGATTGAAGTGCCCTTTCAGGGCACGCTGGCACGGGGCGACGATACCCAGGGCTGCGCTTCGCTTGCCCTGGGCTAAGGTGAAGCCGCCCCTTCGGGGCTACCCCCAAAAACTTCTGTGCCCTCTGTGTTCTCTGTAGTTAAACAAGCCCGAGCCATGCCACCCAAAAAACCTTTGTGTCCTTCTCCCCTTCGTGTGAGATTTCACTTTTTTGAGGCGCAGATCACGGAGTCCATCGCTTGACCACGGCGCAGGACTTTGACTTTTGAGAACCCGACGGACATAAGATCATCGCGCATTTCGCCAAAGGTGAAGGTCCCGCCGCCGGGCGTGTTGACCAGCATGTTGACCGCAAAGAGCGCACCGCTTGCCGGGCGTGTGCGAGACGCATCCACGAAGACGTCGCGGATTAGAATCTGACCGCCGGGCTCAAGCGCCGCAAACACCTTCGCGAACAGTTTGCGGTTCTGCTCCCGCGAGTTCTGATGGACGATCGCGCTCACCCACGCCAGATCGGCCCCCTTCGGCAACGCGTTTCTCATAAAGTCGCCGGGAAACAGCCGCACTCTGCGTGTAAGCCCGGCCTGCCGCATCCGCCGCTTGGCCATAGGGATCACGTCGGACCGATCCATGATGGTTGCACAGGCGTCGGGATTGAGTTGGAGGAAGGGAATGGTCCATGTGCCGGAGGCACCGCCAAGGTCCAGCAGGTGCGTGAACGTCAGCTTGCCAAGGCTGGCGACGAGCGGTGTCGCCACAGGATCGGACACCTCGTGCATGGCCTGGATGAATGAGGCCAAATCGCCATGGGCACCCAGAACGCTTGGACGGCGGACGGCGGGCTTGCCGCGCAACACGACACTGGCCAACTGCCCCCAGGCGCGCTGACAATTACCAAGGTGACAGACCATGCCCAGCATACTCTGCGCCCCATCTGCGGTCAGGACTTCGGCCACCGCTTTCGGCACGCGATAAACGGGTTCAGTGTCGGTCGACTTGGTCAAAAAACCAAGCGCGACGAGCGCATCCAGCAGGATAATCACAGCCCTGAGATCGCCTTTGATGCGGGCGGCCAATTGCACCGCATTCATGGGGCGAGCGTGCAAGATCGTAAAGACGTCCAGTTCCGCCGCGGCGATGATCACGCATGACGGTTGGAACCCGCGTGCCATTTCGAGGATCGTTTCCTTATTCAGTTTCTTTTTCATCAGCGTCTCCTTTTAAGGGCGTTCAAGTGCGTCAGCGATGCGCGCGCGTACACGGCGCAACGCAGCCGGGTCGCGCGTGAAATCAGTCATGCTGCGGATCAATTCGCCGGTCATCGCGTCGGCGGCGGCGCGCCCCGCGCGGTGTTCCAGCATCTGTAACCACTCGTAATCCTCTATCCCGTCGCGCACTTGGGTCAGCCGGATCGAAGGCAGTGGCCCATCCGTTCCCGGATAGAGCAACTGGCCGTCGCCGGGCATTTTCAGCGAGTGCTCCGCCACCCATTCGTGCAAGAAGGTGTCGCCGGTTTGGAGCGGCGGACGATCCGGCCACAGGTTCACATGCCAGAAGAGCAGGCCGTCCGAGCGATAATGGTAGGTCAACCACCCCAGCACCCGTCCCTCGATCGGCGGATATTCGTATGACGCGAAGTTCGCGTGCGGCCAGGTCGGTCCGCAGCAGACATACCACCAGACCTGACGCCCCTGAGCGCGTAGACGCGCGGAGAGGTCTGGATCGTACACGCTGGTCAACGGACAAAACCAGTCGGTGATGTCCTGCTCTGGATAGTTTTTGCCATCGCGCATGTCTCGGTACATCATGGCCGTCGTCATCATCGGAATATCTGGGAAGTCGCGTTTGAGCGCACGCCACAACTCGGCGATTGCGGGATAATAGTCGTGCTTCCGCTCGTCGAATCCGTAGAGGTACGCGTATTTCTCAAGACCGTGCCGCCGCAACTCCGCGACATACGGTGTGAGGCGCGCCTTGAGGTCGTCATAAAAAGCTGGTGTATAGACATCGAGCGGAGAGTAACAGATCCACTTGACCGGGCGGGTCGGCTTCGGCACCAAGTTCAGGATGTTAAAACGATTCATACCGCGCTCGCGCGCATACAGCAGGTCATCGATGCGGGGCGACTCGGTCCGCGAGATGTCATCTGGATTGAGCCGGTGGCTGAGCATCAGATCGTGGGTTTTGCGCTTCATCTCCTCGAAGCGATCCGGATACTGCGCGCGCGTGAAGCCGTCCATCACGCAGAATGCGGTGGGCATGCCAAAGGTCACGGGGTTAGCGAATCCGCGCACACGCACGGTGATCGGCAAAATCCGCAACGGCTGGTCCCCAACGCTCACAGTGATCTGCCCGCGGTAGGTGCCCGGCACGGCATCCGGCGCGGCGCGCGCCGTCAGCCACACGCCTTGGGTGGCGGCAGCCCGCACCGTGAACGGAGCGGCCGGCAACAACGGATCGGGCAGCCAGTTCTCATCGACCGGAGCACCGCAGGGATGCGGATGGTATGGGCGTTGTCTGCGGATATAACCGACACGCTGCCAAGTCACCTCACCGTCAAAGCGCCGTCCCGCGTCATCGGTCAGCGCCGTCACCGTTACATTCACGTTCGACACCGCCGCGCCGTCGGCAGCCGTCACCAGAAGCTGCGCGCTCTCGCACTCACGGCGCGCAAGGTCCAGTGCGATCTCTGGTGCGGCAATCTCAGAAGCCGTCGGATAGGTCAGCGGCGTGATGTGGCGCATCGCGTCGGCGGTCCACACCGTGCAACCGCGCGGAACCGGATTCGTGCGCGTCAGCGGAACCGCAGGCAGAGCTAACGTCTGCTCGAAACGCTCCTCGCCAGCGCGTGCGGTGACCGCCAGTGTGCGGTCCGGACCGCCGGTCGCGCTGAATACCGCTGTCGCGCCGTCGCCAGAAACACGCTCCCGTTCTTCGCCCCGTTCCAGCACGCGGCACTGCCACTGCGCGCGTTTCCAGAACGCGAGATTTACCACCACGCCGTCGGGAGAGCGCGGAACGTCGGTATGCAGCCGTACCGACTTGATGCCGAGCGCCGGCACGCGCCGTTCCAGCGTGAGGTCGTCAAACCAGACACGCCCGGAACCGTTGCGCAAAAAGACGAAGACCTGTATCTTCTCCACCGGCTTTTCCGGGTAGAACACCTCCGCCGTGTATTCCCAGTCGTGGGTCGGTTGCGACCACGAGGCCATCACGGCCCACGCATTGCCGCCGCCGGCATACCAGATATCGAGGTAGATGCAGTACTCCGAGGCCGCGACATTTTCGGCGCGGCTCCAACCGCCGAACACGATCGGCGTGGTGTCGGGCCGGTCGTAGACGATCTCCTGCATCACACCGCCCCGCCCTTTACTGCCCGCCGACACGTCACAGCGGATCGAGCGCGTCCCGCCATGCACCTGCGCCGTATCGCAGACGTAAGCGCCATAGGCACGCCACCCCTTCAGAGTGCCGTTGTCCGACACCTCTTCGAATCCGCCGTTGCGCAACTCCTGCGCCGACGCCACGCACAGGCTGAACACCGTGCAACTGATCACTAACGCTCTAACGTGCATATCGTACCTCCTGCCGGGATGACTACTCCGGCCACAAATTATGCTGCAACTCTGGACAGCGACCACAGCGTTCAAGTGGAACCATGAAACACATGAAACTTCATGAAAAACAGTGGCACCTTGGCGTTGGCGTCCTTGGCGGTTCCAGAAAACGCTCAACTTTCAATGCCCAAGTAAGTGGGCAAAATTTGGGGTGCGGTGACAAAAGCCGCGCTGTGCGCGGGTCGCGGCACCGCTTTCCCTCCGCGCTGTGCGCGGAGACACACTTAATCCCCACACTTAGTCGTCTACACTGTCTCCACACTTAGTCGATTGCGCCAGCAACGAAGTGTCTTGACGAAGTGTCGGCGGATGCGATGATGCACCGGCGCGCTCACGGCGCGGCGCCAGCCTTCAGCGCGTCCGCCGCCTTCTGGTATTTCGCGATTGCATCGCGGATGCACTCCAGCGCGGCACGCGACGAGATTGTGGCAGCGGTGATGGCGTCCACCTCGCCGCCGTCCTTTTTGACGCGCCAATCGCTGTTCAACGCCCGGCCCAGCAGCGGCTTGCGAAAGGAGTCGGACTCGATTTTCGTGCCAAGGCCAGGAGTTTCGCTGGCCACGAGTTGCTGATAGTTCACCAAGTGTCCATCGCCACTCAGCCCGACCATCAGAACGATCTCGCCGCCATATCCGTTTTTGGAGTGGCCTTCGACCGCGACGGCGAAGAACTGGCCCCCTTTGCGGGCGACGAAAAAGGTTTCACCGCCCACCACTGTTTTCTCCGGCAACGGAGCGCCCTCGGGCAACACTTTAGCCGCCGCTGTTATCGTGCGTTGTTCCAACGCGGCCTCGATCGGTGCTTTGGTGATATTGTAGACCGCAGCGAGCAACGCAGAGCTGATCGCGCAGATGAGCGTGAGAACGAGAATCAGTTTGGCAGTGTCTTTCATGAGCGGGCGTTCCTCTTCTTGGTGCCGAAAACGCGGTTGCGCGTGGCGCGGTCGATGAGCGGCGTGAAGGCGTTCATGATCAGAATCGCGAAGCTCACACCCTCGGGATAGGAACCGGTTTTCACGGTACGGATCAGCATGGTGATAATGCCGCAACCGACGCCGAACACCAGCATGCCACGGTGTGTAAGCGGCGAGGTCACCATATCCGTGGCCATAAAGAACGCCCCCAGCATCAAGCCTCCGGTCAACAGATGCACATGCGGCGGTAGCGACGTGTCGGGCAAGATCAGATGCAGGATTACGGCATATACAAAGACAGTAGCCAGATAGGCAACCGGGATATGCCAAGTGATGACCCTGCGGAACAGCAGATAGGCGGCACCGAGCAGCAGAGCCGCAGCCGATGTTTCACCGATGCAGCCATTGACATTGCCCAGAAAGAAATCCTTGAGCAATGTGGGATCGTTGAACAGCGGCATCGGCGCTCCGGTCTTAAGCGCATCTTTAGCGAAAGTCAGCGGCGTGGCAGTAGTCATGGCGTCCACGACTTTGGGCGTTGCCTGCGTGGCGGCACTGCTGGCGGCATAGCCCACTTTTTGAATCCAGGGCGAAGCACTCCAGGTGGTCATTGCGCCGGTGAATGAGATGAGCATAAAGGCGCGCCCCGCCAGCGCGGGGTTGAAAGGATTGTAGCCGAGTCCGCCGAAAACCTGTTTGGCCACGGCAATGGCAAAAACCGAGCCGACCACCGCCATCCAGGTCGGCAGAGCGGGCGGCAGGTTGAAGGCCAGCAACAGGCCGGTGACCACGGCACTGCAATCCGACAGTGACGACGGGCGCTGCATCGCTCGCCGGCAGAGCCATTCGGTCAGCAGGCAGGTTGCCACGCAGACCGCGACGAGACGCAGTGCCTGCCACTGGAAAAGCCAGAGCGACATGGCAAACGCCGGCATGAGTGCAATCACGACATCAAGCATAATGCGCGTGACCGACTCGCCACTGTGCGTGTGCGGCGATGAACTGATGATGTAAAGGTCTGATGAGGCTTCGGGTTTCATTGGAAAAGGGACAGAATGGCTTTTGGTTTCAAGGTTTCTGGGTTTCTGGTTTCAAGGGTTGGGGTCACGGGGCTTTTTGGGCGGCTCGGTTGGCCATCACCGCCGCCTTACCGCGGCGCATGTGTTGAACCAGCGGACGGCGCGCAGGACAAACAAACGCGCACGCCCCGCATTCGATACAGTCCATCAGCGCGACCCGCTCGGCGCTTTCGATGTCGTCCGCCTCAATGCACTGGCTTAGCTCGGCGGGACACAGGCGCATCGGACAGGCATCCACGCAACGCCCGCATGAGATGCAGGCCTGCGAAGTGAAAGCGGTGATTTTCTTTGGTGAAAGCAACAGCAGGCCGGAAGCAGTTTTACTGGTGGGAATCGCGAGACTACCAACCGCGAAACCCATCATCGTTCCGCCCGAAAGCACTTTGGCCGCGCGACCGGTGATGCCGCCGCACGCCTCCACAAGGTCACTGTACAGCGTGCCGCAGGGCGCGAGCAGATTCGACGGCTGCGCAATGGCGTCGCCGCTGACCGTGATCACGCGGCGCACCAGCGGCATGCCGTTGACGACAGCGTCAAACACCGCGAAGGCGGTGCTGACATTCTCCACGACACAGCCGACATCCATCGGCAGCCCGCCGCGCGGCACTTCGCGCCCGGTGACCGAATAGATCTGCTGCTTCTCGGCACCCTGAGGATAGCTGGTGGGCAGCACGACGACAGCCACATCGCCGGCCGTATCACGAAAGGCCGTCTCGACAGCGGCAATGGCTTCCGGCTTGTTGTCTTCGATCGCAACACGCAGACTGCGCGCGCCTAAGATATGTCGGATGATCTCTGCACCGATACGGATCTCGGCGGCATGCTCCACCATCAGCCGGTGATCGGCGGTCAGGTACGGCTCACACTCCGCGCCATTGAGGATCACGGTGTCGATCGGCTTGTCGCTGGGCGGCGCGAGTTTAACGCGCGTGGGGAAGCCCGCGCCTCCCATGCCGACGATGCCGGCCGCGCCGATGTGTTCGACCAACTGCTTGGCGTTGGTGAAACGCCACTCGGGGAAGGTCGGCATCGGCTGCCAGGTCTGTTCCGCTGCAGTTTCGATCACGATGGCGGCGCAGGCGCGACCTGCGGCGGTGAGCGTTTCTTCGAGGGCGACCACCTTGCCTGCGGCTGGCGCGTGGATCGGCGCGGAGATAAATCCGCCGGCCTCGGCGATGAGTTGCCCCCCCGTGACCGTATCGCCGACCTTGACAACCGGCTTGGCGGGCGCGCCGAGATGTTGCGACATCGGTACGGTCAGGCGCGCGGGTAACGGCAACTCACGGATCGGCTCAGAAGCGGTGAGCGTTTTGTTATATTCGGGGTGGACGCCGCCCCGGAGGGCATGTGGAGATCGGATGGTAACCATGGGAAAGAAAAACGGGTTAGGATTCAGGGTTTGGGGGTTGGGGCGCGGAAGCGTCCTTGCGGATGCAGTGGGCAGGACACTTAGCCACGGTCTCTTCGTTGGTCAAAGGCTTGGCGTAATCAACCACCGCGAGGAAGCCGTCCATGCTGATCGCGTCATCGGCCAGTTTGGTGCACATCCGGCAACCGATGCAACCTGTGCCGCAGACCTTTTTCACGGCGGAGCCCTTGTCTTTCGAACTGCACAGCACATGAATTTCGGCCGCCGCCGGAACAAGTTTGATCAGCTTGCGGGGACAGGCCGCGACACACTTACCGCAGGCGATACAAAGTGCTTTATCGACCTTGGCGATACCATTCTCGATACGGATCGCGTTCACGGGACAAACCCGGGCACAGGAGCCGTAGCCCAGACAGCCGTAGGTGCAAGCCTTGTCACCGCCCGCCGTGGCCTGCGCGGACGCACAATCGACGATGCCATTGTAGGCGGAGCGCCGGAGCGCTTCGGTGTCGTCGCCGCAACAGAGTACAATCGCGACGCGCCGTTCCACCTCGGCTGCGGCACGCCCGAGAAAAGCGGCGATCTCTTGCGCGCAGGCAGTCCCACCGGGCGCACAGAGATTACACGCCACATTGTCGGCCACAATCGCACGCGCATAATCGGCGCAACCCGCATATCCGCATCCGCCACAGTTCGCACCGGGCAGCATTTCGGTTACTTTGTCGATGCGCGGGTCTTGCGGCACGCTCCAGTGTTTCTCTGCCAAGGCCAAAGCCGCCGCACTGACTAAGCCGATGCCGCCGACGCAAAGAGTGGATGTTGTAATCAGGTCCATGAGAAGATGTGCTACGAATGAAGAAGGGTTATCTGACCAGACCGCTGAAGCCCATGAAAGCCAAACTCAACAAGCCAGCGGTCACCAGCGAAAGCGCCACGCCCTGAAAGCAATGGGGCGGTGCGGCGCGTTCGATTTTTTCGCGCAAGCCAGTGAAGATCAGCAGAGCGAACGAAAAGCCGACTGCGGCGGAAAAGCCAAACAGCACCGATTTAAAAAAGCCATATCCCTCTTTCATGTTCAGCACTGCGACACCGAGAACCGCGCAGTTCGTGGTAATCAGCGGCAGGAAAATGCCGAGCGCGGCATGCAGCGGCGGCGTGAAACGCTTCATCACGATATCAATGAGTTGCACCAGCGCGGCAATCACCAGAATAAACGAGAGGGTCTGGAGAAACCTGTCGAGCCCCAACGGCACGAGCAGGTAGGTTTGCAAACACCACGTGACCGCCGAGGCGATAGTAATCACAAAGATCACCGCGCCTGACATACCGAGTGCGGTCGAAATCTTTCTTGAGACGCCCAAAAACGGGCAAATCCCGAGAAATCGACTCAGCACGAAGTTGTTTACAAGTATCGCGCTGACAATCAGCAACAGGTATTCCATACCAGAACCTCACAGGGGCACAAACAAAAGTTCGTGGAAGGATACCGGATTTATTGCGGCGTTTCAAGCCGAACTAGGGAAAAATTGCTATGAAATTGACCGCCGCCGCGACTCTGTGTTACTCTGCAGACACTGGATTTGTACTTGATGTTCGGGTTTTCGGATTGAAGTGGGGAGGAAAGACCATGAAAGGTATGCGAGTCTGGCTAGCGGTGTTGTTCGTTGCGGTGTTTGCGACGCATAGGCTCACGGCTGCGGTACAAACAAACGCTATTGCATCAAGTGGTAGCACGTTGCCCAACGGCGTGGATCAGGCAGCCTTGATCAACAGTGTCGGCAGCGGAGACGATATCGCACTGCCCGCTGATCCCACCACGTTGGCGGCAATCGTGCAAGCGGTCGACGCTCCCGCCACACTGGCCGTCGGCGACAAAACACTGGCCGTGGGCGAACTGGCCATCCAGTCGGGCGGCGCGGCGCTCACCGTGGGGACTGCGGCCGGGACGGGCACCGTCGTCCCGATCGCCGGCGCCTTGCCGGGCGTCATATCGCCATCCGAACCGATATCCGCGCTCGCCCCGATCATCTGGTACGACCCCTCGGACGCGGCCACCGTTACGCTCGATGGCTCGGGCGGCGTCACCCGGCTGGCCAATAAGGCGGCGACCGGAAGCAATTTCGATGCGGCAGTCCCGGCCGGTCACACCGCCCCATTGCTGGCGACCGGAACCGACTCTTTCGGCCCGCTGCCCATGCTGCGGTCTGACAAAGAGAAGCAGAGTTTGCGCAGTATGTTCGCCACCGGCATCACGGGCAATGCGCCGCGCACACTTATCGCGGTGCTCGCCCATAACGAAGGTGCCAATACAGGTGTGTCGTTCGGTAACTCATACACCAGACAGCTTTTCGAAGTGGTCGCACGAACCGAAAACACGATGTTCGGAACTTACACATACGACATTTACAATTCACCCGCGCCTGCAGCGGGCGAATTGAAGCTGCTCACGTTTATCGCCGAGAGTGGTACGCCCAATCCCCTCTCAACCTTTGTTGACGGCACTGCCGGAAATACAAGTTCGGGCATGCTCAACACGGTGGACACACCGCTGTGCCTAGGCCAGCGCGCCAACCAGAACTTGTCATGGCGCGGTCAAGTCGGTGAAGTGATTCTGTTTGACTACGCGCTCAGTGCCGCCCAGCGCATCGCTGTGGAATCCTACCTGCTTGCCAAATGGAAACACGGCCTGCCCACCACGGGCTATCCGCTCACGCTACGCAACGACAGTGCCGCGCCTTTAACCCTGAACACCACGCTCAATGACCCGACAGAAGATACATCCACCACACTCTTCAAGAATGGTGCAGGCCGCGCCGTGCTCGCCGGACCGCTCAATCACACCGGCGCCAATGTGCTCAATGACGGAGCGCTTGTCATCGACACGCCTGACGCAGCGGACACAACGACCCTCGCCGGCAACCTGATAGGCGGCGGCACGCTCGTGAAGACCGGCCCCGGCCTCTTGCACCTGGCCGGGGCTGCAGAAACCTTCTACGGAGATGTCGCTGTCTCCGGTGGGGTTGCACGCGTGTCGGGCAAGTTCGGCAAGCCAGCCGCGATCGAGGTCACGCCGGGCACCGCCCTTGAGATAGCCTCCCCCACTGCGAATGCGATTCGTATCGCGGCGCACGTCACGGTTTCGGGTGCCGGGACGGATGGCAACGGTGCCATCCGGGGAGGTAGCGACGTCACGGATCAGATGAATGCGTTTACCGACGCCACGATCCTGCTCGCGGACGACACGACAGTCAACGCCCAAGCGCAACGCTGGGATATCCGCAACTCGGTACTGGATATGAACGGTCACGTCTTGACCAAAACGGGTGGTAATTGGGTCTGCCTGCCCGGCGCGACCACCATCAGCAACGCGCCTGTTGGCACTGCAATCAATATTCAGGGCGGCGCGATCAACCTCGAATCGAACGGGCGGTTTCATCCTGCGGACGCTACGCGTGTGATCGACATCGGCGCGACCGGCATCCTCAGTATGTTCTGTCTTGCTCAACCCATGCCCTGGGCAATCAATGCCGCCGATGGTGCCACTATCCGCAACGGTATGCTCGATGGAACGTTCAACAACGCTTCTCCGTTGGACGGCCCCGTCTCGCTGGCGGGAACCCTAAATCTGGTAGCCACTTGGAATTCATCCAAGAGCATACAAGGACAGCTTTCGGGGGAAGGCTCGCTCGTGGTCTCCAACAACGGCACGCAGGCATTCAGCTTTCTCACCCACAGTAACAACACCTACACCGGCATGACGACGGTCAACAATGCCACACTCGGCCTCCGCTATCCCGGTTCGCTACCCAATGCGGACTACACACGCCTGACGGTCACCAACAACGGTGGCGTCATCGCGCTCGCCGGTGCGGACGCTGAAGATGGGTTCACGCCGGAGCAGGTCCGAGACCTCTTGGAATCGGGCCGCTTCACGCTCACCAACGAGGTCCGCGCTGGCGTCGACACCTCGCTGGCCGACATGGCCTACCCCTACGACATCCTCCCGCCGTTTGCCGGACGGCTCGTCAAGTTCGGCCCGGGGACGCTCACGCTTGATGGACACGCCGACTTGCTCGGCGACCTGTACGTCTGGGGCGGGAATCTCGCGATAACAAACGCCGTAACACTCAATTTCAACGAGCGCAACTTCTATTTCCGCCCGACGCCGCAGGTCCCCTCCCTCGGCAATCACTTCGGAGGCCGCGCCCGAATCGTCGCAACCGACCGCGGCTATGCCACGTCCCAGCCGACTTTGACGGTCGGTCAGGCGGGCAACGCAAAAGCCGTGCTCTCCCTTGACGGAGACGCCTTCGTATCGGCACGCCTGCTCGTGGGTGGCGGTACATCCGGTGACGGCTCGGCTGTTGGTGCGGTCTACCACGGCGGTAACGCGGTCTGGGTCAATACCGGAGGACGCCACACCGACGGCGCGGTAGGTAATTACGGCTACGGATACTATCAACTCGACGGGGGTGCATTGACCAATAAGGGCTTCACCAGTCTGGGTGCGGCGGGAGGCTACACGAGCGCGATCGGTGTCTTCTATCAGAACGGGGGCGCGTTTGTCATGAACGGCGGTCTGCGTCCGCTCCCCGCCGCCGGTGAGATCGGCGAAAGTTACGACGGTTTTCTCAAGGTCGGTGCCAGCCGGGGCGCGGGCATCCTGCATCTGGCAGGCGGATCATTCCTGCACCACGGCAATCTGCATCTGGCGTCCAACTCCGGCGATTCGACGGCCCACTCGGGCGTCGGCATCGTGAGTGTCGAGGACACGGCGGATGCTGTCGTGAATGGCAACGTAGTGATGGGGCAACGCCACTCATCCTTTTCCTCCCTCAACCTGAACGACGGACGCTTCGCGGCGAACGCGATCACCCGCGCCACCGGCACCAACGCGCAGACCTTTGTGCAGTACAACGGGGGAACGTTCGTTGCTAATGCGTCAGGCCCTATGTTTCAAGGGGCTAATGATACCTATCCGATGGCACTGATCGCCCACGGCGGCGGTGCCATCATTGAAGTCCCCGCAGACACAACGGCCCTCTTTAATCTCCCGCTGGGCACCGCCACAGGCAAGGTCCTGTCTGCCGTCTCCGTCACGAAAGGCGGCACCGGCTACATCGCCCCGCCCATCGTCACCCTCACCGGCGGCGACGGGACCGGCGCAACGGCAATCGCCGAGATCGACCGCGACACCGGAGCGATCATCGCCGTGCGTGTGACCGCTGGCGGAACCGGTTACACCTCTGCCCCGAGCGTCGCGTTCACAGGCGGCGGCGGCTCAGGCGCATCAGCCAGCGCCACAGTCTCCGAACCACCCGCCGACGGCGGCCTCAAAAAGACCGGCCCCGGCACACTATGCCTGACAGCGGCCAGCACCTATGCGGGACCGACCGAAGTCATGGAAGGTGAGCTGCGCTTGACAGCCACGAATGCGCTGCCCGCAGACGCCGTCATCCGTATTGCCGGCGGCACACTGCGGTGCGCATCGGTCCTGCCCCAGCCGCGCATCTGGTACGATCCCGCAGATGCGGCCACGGTGACGCTTGATCAGTCCGGCAACGTGACCCGTCTCGCCAACAAAGGTTACAGCGGAGCCATGCACGATGCCGTACCCGACAAGTTTGCACCGCCGCGCCTCGCGACGGGAGCCACGTCGCACGCTGCACATCCGATGATCGACACTGTCTCCGGCACCACGGGTCTGCTAAGCCTGAACAACACCGGCATCAGCGGCACGGCACCGCGCTCGCTCGTTGCCGTCATCAGTCGAAACGATGGCAAAGGGTGTACCGTCTCGCAGTTCCCGATTGTTTCTGCACCACGCGCCGCCTTCGAAATTCTCGCTCGGGCGACAGAAAACACACGTTTCGGAACATTTAATGAGGACGTCGACTTCCCCGGTGTCCAAACGCCTGCGACTCCTTACGTCTGCACCTTCGTCAGCGCCGTGGACGGCTTGCCCACGCAACTTGCCACGTTCCGGGACGGTGTGGTCGGTCCCGTCAAGACCATCGCCATCGATACGATCGACGGCCGACTCGGTTTCAACAACCGCAACGGCGCTGCGCTTGGTAACTATGCCGGGCAAATCGGCGAGGTCATGTTGTTCGACGTGTCGCTCACCGCCGACCAGCGAACCGTCATTGAAAATTATCTGATCGTAAAGTGGAAGAACGGCATGAACGTCACGCTCCAAGACTTCATCAGCACCATTGATCCGCTGCCGGACAGTACCATCGAGCTAGCTGGCGGAACGCTTGATCTGTCCGAACAGACCGCGACCACATTGACGCTGATCGGCAACGGCGGAAGCGTCAGCAACGGCACCTTGGCGGCAGGCACCGTGCTCTCGCCCGGCGGCGATGACGCCGTCGGCACGCTGGCGCTCGCGGATGTGGGGCTGAGCGGTGCTGAATACCGTCTCTCCTTCGACGGCCCCCAGGCCGACCTCATTACCAGCGAAGGCACTCTGGACATGACGGGCTTGACCGTCACTGCACTTACGGAGCCCTCCGGCAAGAGCTACCCGATCCTGCACGCCGCAGAAGGATTGACCGGCACGCAACCGAATCTGGTCGGCCTGCCATCGAAGTGGTACCTGCGCTTGACGGCGGACACCGTATATCTGGTGAAGCAAGTCGGTACGTGCATAACCATCCGTTGAGGCACAAGACCCCGGATGTGAACAGAATGAATGTGAGTTGAGCATGTTTGACATTCCGCGAAAATGTTTTGGTATCTGCGCGTGTGTGGTCTGCCTGACGGCGTTTGCTGAAGTTCGGCAGGTGCCCGTGACGGGCATTCCATTTGAGATGTCGATCTCGGAATGGACACCGCCCGCGCGTGAATTCCCCATCACTCAATACGGGGCGCGGCCGGACGGCACGCCTATCACAGAGGCGCTTGAAAAAGCGATCAACGCATGTTCGGCGGCGGGGGGCGGACGCGTCACGGTGCCGGCCGGTCGCTGGACCGTCGGCGCGTTCCGCTTCAAGAGCAATGTCGCGCTCGTCCTTGACGCCGACGCCACGCTTTTCTTCCCCGACGACCCCGTGATCGCCATGCGCGCGCCATTGAGGCCAGACGGACGCCCCAATCTGACGCACTCCGAACTTGTCGGCGGCAATGCGTGCACAAACGTCGCGATCCTCGGCCCCGGCACTTTCGAGGCGGCCGTCGACTATTGGCACCGGAACTTTCTGCTCAACCCGAAGAAGGGGTTCCCACGTCCGCAGTTCTTCCGCTTCAAAAATGGAAAGAACATCCGGTTCGAAGATTTCAAAGTCCGGGGTTCACCCGCATGGACGCTGGTATTTGACGTTTGCGAGGATGTGATCCTGCGTCGTATCGACTCCGTTTGCACGGGCCCGAATACCGACGGGCTTGACCTCTGTTCCTGCAACCGCGCCCTTGTGGAAGATTGTTCGCTCGACCAGACCGATGATACGTACACGATCAAAAGCGGCATGAACGAGGCGGGCCGTGCGCGTGGCATCCCGTGCCAGAACATCGTGATCCGCCGGTGTACGGCCGTCCACGGCCACACGCTTCTCGGCGTGGGCAGCGAGGTGTCGGGCGGCGTCCGCAACCTTTACATGGGGGATTGCACGGTCAAGGAGCAAGTCTGGCGCTTCCTCTTCGTGAAGACGAACTCCCGCCGTGGCGGATTTGTTGAGAACGTGTGGATGGAGAACATCTGCGGACGCAAGGCCCAAGCGGTCTTCGAGACCGAGATGTTTTATGATGGCAACCCGAACAAAGAACTGCCGAACACCGGCAAGCTTTGGTGTACGAAGATCGACAACATCAACATCCGCAACGTGACATGTACCGAGGCCGCGTATGGCGTCCGCGTAAAAGGTGACGAGCACCTCCCGCCGTCGAATATGACCGCCGAGAACATCCGCATCGGACGCGTCAGGAGCAAGCTTGTATCCGTCACGAACGCAGTCAACGTGAAAATTTCAAATGTGGTCGAAGATCCGCTTGTTGCCGAAGACCCGCTTGCGTTGCCGACGTACCCGCAGACCGTCACGGCGACCTTCGCCACGGTGACCGACGCTGCGGAAGCCGTGGCCACGGTAGCTCCGTTCCCCGGACAAAAGAATGCCGGTGACTTGCCGCTCGCGGACGCCGCACTGCTCGACCTTTCGCCCGCAGCGGCTTACCGTGCCATCCTTGAGAAGCGCATTCGTCAAGAGACGGAACTCGGCAAGGCCGTGTTCACGATTGCGACTACCACGCCGCCGCTGCCGCCGGGGAGCACGGTATTGGACGATCGAGGACGTCGCGATCTGGAAAAAATGTTCGTCGAGTGCGGTCTGTGGGCTGTTGGTGCTGACCCGCTCGCCGATCGCGCACGCAATGCGTACGCCTATGCGTGCCGCTACGGCGGAATCCGCAAAGACGGTGCGCAGGGGAACACCGCAACATTTACGGTGCGCCGTTTCGATCCCGCAGCACTTGGCGATTGCGGCCCGCTCTACATGTCATTTTCCAAGGCACCGGCGTCCGTCATCTATCAGGGACAGGTGCTCGTGAAGAACGCGGACGGCGCATGGGCGTTGCCGCAGGAGTCCGGCCGCACAGATCTGCGTACGATCGACCTCGCGGACATCGACGGCAAGTTCGCCAAGGTCCCGGGCGTGACGTTGCTTTGCGAACCCGACCTTGGCGCAGGCGCATTGCGCATGACGCTTCGCAACGGCACCGACGCCCCCCTATCCAATCTCTTCGCTGCGGTCCACTTGCCGCCGGGATTTCTCACCCGATATCAAGCGTTTCAGATACCGTCCGTGATGCCGGGTGCCACGCTCGTGCGCGATGTGCCGTTCGGCGCAGGAGATCAGCGTCTTGCTCTGGACGAGCCGCTTTGCGCAGTCTCGATGGACGTCTCGCGGGCTGGCGGACGCGACAGGCTATGGGCGACGGCGCTCGGCCTCGCGCCGCAAACGTGCACGCTGGCGCGTGATGTCGCGCGGTGGGTCGGCCCCGTGGACGCCGCCCTGATTGATGACGCGCGTCTTCAGGCGCTGTCCGCTGAAACCGGGCCGCTCGCCGCGCTCGGCGACACGCCGGAGGTTGCTTGGCGTCCATCAGGATTTCCCGGTGCGGCATGGTATGCGCTGTCCGGGCCGACGCGTCGGTATACGCCCGCCGAGAAGGCGCTTGTGGACGCGGGCAAGGCGGTAAAGATTGCAGTGCTCCAGTTCGAGGCACCGAAGAACAGCGAGGTGAAATTCCGTTGGAACGCGGGGCTGTGGAATTCAGACGCGACGCTCTTTCTCAACGGCAAACAAATCCCGGGCAAGGGCAAGATGTTTGACCTCCCGGACGCGCGCCCGGGCGTGAACCGTCTGGTGATCCGGGCGATCCCCAAAAAGGGTGATTACGATGAGTGCCTGCAAGGGGCGGTATACACATGGAGTCTCGGTTCTCCGCTCCCCGCCGTTCCCTTTGCGGAGTGATCTGGAGATTGTGGTTTGATGGTGTGAAAGGTTGATAGGAAAGGTAGGTGACATGATGAAAAAAGCAATGACATTATTGACAGGCTTCCTGGCTTCGGCTCTTGTTTGGACTTTGTTCGCGGCCGACATCATACTGGACGGGGTGACGCCGTATGATGTCGCGACAGGCATGACAATGAACGAGAACAACCGCCTCACAGGAAGCGGTTCGATCCGGAAGACCGGAAAAGGAACCCTCGCCCTCATGAACGGCGGCAATGATTTTACGGGCGGCATCGACGTGCAGGACGGCGTTGTGGAGACTCACGCCCAGGGATCGCTCGGCAGAGGGGACGTCACGCTTGCCAATAACGTGTCGCAGCTTTTCTTCAAGGCGCCCCCCTCTGTTCCAGGCGCGTTTGTCGCATTCACGAACAATATCGAGGTGACGGGCACGGGCACGGCGGTCGATGCCACCCGGTCGATTTTCTTCTACACCAACACGGCGATTCACGGGAACATCACGGCGGCGCGCTCCGTACTCATGCGTCACGAATGGATCTCCAGCAGCCCTGGAAAAGGAGGAGCCAGCGCCACGATTTATGGCTCGATCACCGCGCCGAATCGCGTTACCTTCAACGCCTACGGCACCTTTGCGATTCACGGACCGATTACGACGCCACTTTGTTTCGGCGGAAACTCCCATTCGGGTACAGGAACGGTCGAACTATGGGACCCGGACAACGCGATTGACCACTATGTGATCAGCCACGATATTTTGAGCTTTCATGCGACAAACGCGATGCGGGGACTCGTGGAGTGGCGTCCGTGTTACGACGGCAACGCCTCGGCGAACTATTCGAACGTCAAGCTGAACGGTTATCCGCAAACGATCAAAGGCATCCATTTTTACAAAAGTGGAAGCTGGGCGCCTGGTTTCGGGTGGTACACGGCCAGATACAAAGCCGGCGTGGACTCATTTGCGTTTATGTCGACCGCCCCGGTCACACTGACACTAACCGGTATAGCGGGTACAACCTGTGAAAGTTACGCGAAACTCAAAGACGAGGTGTCTCTCGACGTGAACGCCGTCGGTGTTCCGGGCTTTGTTCAGCAGTTCCGTTACTACACCAACCCCACGACGGGATCAATCGCCGTAAACGCCGGCACGCTACAGATTCTGGAACAAGCCACGTTCCCGAATGTGCCTTCCGTCGTGGTCGGCGAGGCGGGTACGTTGGCACTGGAGAACACCACGAACACCTTTGCCAGCATCACGAACCTCGTCGTGAATGGCACGCTGACTGTTGACAGTTCGGCGCTGACCCCGTTCCCCTCCACCATGACATCGCTTGTGATCAGCCCGGACGCGGTTCTGGACCTTCCCGTAGGGCTGACGTTCAAGACCACCGAATTGACGCTGCGTGGCGTGAAAAGGGCGGGCGGCGTCTATCCGCTCGGCAATGACGCTCACGCGATCATTGTGGACGACCTTTGGAATGGGGCGGCATTGACGGTCGCGGACGGGCAGACCTTCACTATTTCGGACGGCGCAATGTTCCCGTATGTACCGGCCGTCTCCGTCGCGGCTGGCGGCGTATTGACGGTGGCGCAGACGACGAACACCTTCGCCTCGGTCACGAACGTTGTCCTGAATGGAACGCTGGCGATCGGGGAGGACGTCGAAATTCTGTTCCCGATGACATTGACAGACCTGTCGCTCGGCGCAGGTGCGAGTGTGACCAGTCCCGCAGGGAAGCCTGCTGTCGTTTACACCCGGCGCTTGACGGTCGACGGTGACGTCAAGGAATTGGGCGAATACAACTTCGGCGGGCTGACCGTTTTCGTCATCGACGGGATCCACCTGAGTGGCGCATGTACGCTCGACGTGCCGGCCAACACGACGAACGTGCTGTCCGGCCTCGTGTGGGGCGAAGGCTCCATCCGCAAAACGGGGCCCGGCGTGTTGAGTTTTACAGGCTCGGACAATACGTTCACGGGCGGCCTGACCGTCGCGTCCGGCACAATCATCGTGGCCGCCACGAATGCGCTCGGCACGGGTCCTGTCACGCTCCTGCCCACAGGGACCCAAACGTGTCAGATCCGCTTCGTTGCGAACGCGGCGATCGCCAACGAGATTCTGCACGACGGTACGTCCACCGATACATATCCGGCCTTTTACTTCGAAAAAGACGTCACATCCCTTTTGCAAGGAACCGTGACCTCCACGGGGGACTTGTTCGTTTGGAACGAGCGCAAGGTTGGTGGCGGCACGTTCCCTGCGCCGGGCCCGGTGACGACGTTCGAAGGCACCGTGAATGTGCCGAACCACCGGATCATGTTGCGCACCTATGGCGACACACACTTCAAGGGGGCGATAACAACCAAGCGGTTTGGGGCCGCGGATGTTGGATGGTGGAGCGAAGGTGGACGTCTCTATCTCTATTCCCCGTCGAATGGCATCGACACGGTACATGGTTTTTCGCCTCATATCTACTGCATGGCGACGAACGTATTGGGTGGACGGTTTGTTCTTGCATCTCAAGATTGGGCGAGCGGCGGCTCCTGCCTGGAAATGTCGGGGTTTGATCAATCCATCTCGTCGCTTGTCACGATAAGCACAACGTATGATAAACTGCGTGGTACCTTGCAAAGGATCAACGGCTCAGCCGGAACCACATTGACGTTAACGGGCGAGGCGGCCACAAACAGGACCTACGCATTTCTGGCGGGCGGGGTGTCGCTGCTCGTCGACGCGCAGGATTTCCGAGACTCTTTCGTTCAAAGACTCTACGGACGCACGCACACCACAACAGGCGACCTGATCGTTTCCAACGGCACACTGGAAATCACCGGCCCCGCCGTGTTCACCAAGGTCAGCCGTGTCGTTGTGGGAGCGGGCGGCACTCTGAAACTGGATTCAACGGCGACCGATGCGCTGGCCGCCGTGACGGATCTTGTTGTAGCGGGCACGCTCACGGTGGGCGACCAGAAGGCGTTCGGCAGCGAACTCACCGCCGTCACGGTGACGGGGACGCTCAAAGTAAACGCGGACGGCTTACCGTTCGCGGAAAAAACTGAGCTGATGGTCGGCGGTGACTGGCTGCTGGATATTCCTGAGAACACCACGCTACGCGTTCATGCGTTGCGGGATGTAGAGACCGGAAACTACTACGGTGGCGGCGTATACGGCAGCGCAGAGTCCGGCGCGCCGCGTCAAGATTTGGCATCCCATTTCTCCGGCAAGGGCACGCTCGAGGTGCCTCGGACGGGCACGCTGCTTTTATTCAAGTAAGAGCGGGGATGAGCATGCAGAAATGCCTTTTCGCGTACGCCTGCTTGTTGTCAGCGTGGACTGCGGCGGCGGTACAGATGATAGACCTGGAATGGAACCCGAGGTTCAGCGTATCGATACCGTACGAGGTCGAGATATCGCCCGCAAAACTCGAACACCTTGCAGGCGTGAAGAGCGGCACCGGCTTCTCCGTGCGCGCTCAAACGCCTGAGGGGGTACGGCAGCTTCCGGTGGCGGCGCTCCCCGGCAAGGCGCCCGGCACGGTGATATTGCGCTTCCCCGTTCCGAAGGGAGCGGAGCGCCTCACGTGCCGTCCGAACTTCGGTCGCTTGGTGCTGGCCGATCCTGCCCGCGTGGACAACCTTTTCGCCGGTGCATTGACCGAAACAGAACGTTGGCAGGGAACGCCGCGTATGAGCATCGAACCGCAGGAAGACGGCTCCCTCGTGTTCGCCGCGAAATCCGCCGGAGCGCCCGAAGCCACGCTGACCGTGGATGTGCCGGAAGAACTTGCGGGCGCGCCTGTTCGTTTCGAGATGACGGTTGCCAACGAGACAGATGAAAGCTGGAGCAACGCGAACCGTCTTGAGCAGCTTGATGCAGAAGGCCGGGTACTGCCGGAATCTGTCGCGGATCGCCGATGGACGGGACACATGCGTCCGTCCCGCAAGGAGAGCCGCTTCCTCGAAAACGGACGTATTCACCCCGACGCGAAAAAAATCCGTCTGCGCATAATCGTAAACTCGCCCGTAAGGCCATTCGACGCTTACGGTCTGCCGAAGAAAAATCCGTCCGAAGTGCTGTCGCGTCTGCGTGTGAGCCGTCTCGCACTGCGCCCCGCAGCAGGACTACCGTTCCCACAGTTCGAAGACTCGTATTTCGCCCCCGGCGTGTCAGGCGCGGCCGATGACTGCGCGATCGTGTTGGGCGGTACGGACGAAAAAGCCTTCTGGTACCAAACGCGCTCGATGGCGAGCTGGTCAGACCGCGTACAGTTGCGTAAAGAATCGCAGATCTTCTTTCCTGCCGGCGCCGGAACGGTTGAGGCATGGTTCAAAAGCGACTGGAAACCGACACTGTACACGGACAACGGCCGGGAACACAGCCGCCCGATTCCGCTTTTCCAATGTTATCAGAGCTACCGCGCGCATGAGTGCAAAGGCGGCAAAGGGGCAATGTTATCTCTCACATACCGTCCCGAACCCGGCACGCTGGAGTTCGGTCTCAAGGACCATCTCGGCAAATCTTACGCGTCAACAACGGCATTGAAATTGCCGACGAACATCTGGTGCCATCTCGCCGCTCAATGGAATCCGGGCGGCATGGCGGAGGTGTTCCTTGACGGCAAGAAGGTTCTCTCGCTCCCGATCCCTGAGCTTGTCGCTCTCAAACTGGACGATCCCGAAATCGCGGTGCCAAACGACGAGAACGGACTGGAATTTTTCTTAGGTTCCGATTGGCGCAGCGCACGCGGCGGCGACGCCTCCAATCCGGCGATCCCGTTCTTGCAGGGCGCTGCCGACATGTTGCGCGTCTCGACCGGTTGCCGCTATGCAGACGACTTCACGCCCGCAAGGGCGTTCGCTCTCGATGCAGACACGCGCGCGCTCTTCACGTTCGATCGCACCTTCGACGGCGTGTCCGGCGGCGGCATCGGATGGATTCCCGGCACGACACGCTCGCTCACGGTCGGCCGCGTGTCGCGCATACTGAAGATCGGCGACAAGACCGTGCAGTACTACCCCGCCGAGATCCTGCCCGAAAACGATCCAAGAAAAGTATTCGATGTCGTCAATTATCCCAAGTTGCCCACCCCCGCTGATTTTGAGGCCGCCCGACGCCCATTCACCAAGACGGCTGTGTTAAAGCCGGGCGAAACGCTGTCGTTCGACTGTCCCGACAAGGTCATCACCGATTACGTAGAGATTGCGAACGTCTCCGGCAAGCCACTGGCCTATCCGATCCTGTTGAACACAGGTGACGTGGATCCGCGCAGTTTCGGCGATCTCGCGGACACGCTCGGGATTCGGGGGCTGTCCGACCGCGACCGCGTCAACCGTGTCTTCGCGTTCGTGCTTCACGCCACAGACTATTTCATGAATCACACAGCAATGTTCCAGCCCGGATCGGACAAGCCCTCGGATGTCGAATACCAGGCGCTCTTCATGCTGAACGGCTATTGTGGTTTCGAGTGCGGCCCGCTAAATAATCTGGCAGCCAATCTTTTCGTGACCGTGGCGGGGTGTCCGGCTTCACAGACAGCCGGTTACGGGCATGAGTTTGAACAGGTCTTCTATGACGGCAAGAACCACATCTACGACCTCTCGGCACAGAAGTTTTTTCCGTCGATGGATAACGAGACATCGGTATATCTGGAGGAGGGTGCAAACGATTCCGGCGTTTTCCAACGTATGGGACATGCCTCGGAGCACTTCATCCGCAAATCGACGCGCGGGTTCTGGACGCAGAATCCCGCGTGCGTCGCAAAGATCGGCCCCATACTCAATCCGGGCGAACGGTTCCGCGTATGGCAGGTCAACGACGGCCATTGCAACGACCTCATCACGCGCACCAAGTTCGGCGTCTATCGCGGATATGCCTCTCCATCCCGGCCCGACTACACGGAGCCTTGTCATGCCGATACGGAAAAGATGTTCCTGCAACGTGTCGAGCGCTTCTTCCCAGAATACCTCAACGGATTCATCTCATTTGAGGGACGTCCAGATGCGGCGAACCCGGCATTCGGTGAGGTGACAACGAACACCTTCTGCTATCGCGTGAATGGCGGCGGCTATCCGATCGTCCACGCCGAATACGAGGCCATACGCAAAGACGGCACGCGCGTACCGCTCGAAATTTCCACGGACAACGGCAAGTCGTTCCGCCTGCTCGCGAGTCCGGCCGATTATGCCGTGCGCGCGCGTTACGCCTATCTCGTGCGGGTAAGAGCGCCTGTCGCGGAGATCGACTCGTTCCGCGCCTCTACGGAGATTCAGCTCAATCCCCGCATCTTCCCCGGCAGGCTGAAGCCCGGAGCGAATGCGCTGACGTTGAAAGCGGTGTCCGGCGACGGCACCCGCGTGACGGTGAGCGGACGCGTTCCTGTGTCGCGCATAACGATCCCGGAAGCGGTCTCCTCCGGCACGGTGATCGGTGCGGAGCGTCTGTTCTATGCGTTCGACTCGTCGAAGCGCCCTGTGCTTAATGTGCACGGAGCCTCCGCTGCGGCGACCGTCCGTATCCACGGCGATGTGGGCGCGACACTTGCTGACGGCAAGCTGACGTTATGGGACGCGGCTCCCGGCAAGACACGTTTCGGCGCGGTGACGATCATCGACAACGGAGCCGAAAAGACGCTCGCACTGCTCGTCGGCTCGGGTGTACGTTTGGGAACGGCGCAGCAGATGACCCTCTCGGGTGGCGCAAAGAGCCTAGCCCCCGACGCGACAAGCCCTCAGCCGCGAGGTCTGCTGCCCAAAGGCAACCACAACGCAGAGATTGTGTTCCCGTTCGACCCGCTGCCTGCCGGGAAGTACGCCGTGCTGAACCTCAACCGGTTCGCCTCGCACCTCCCACCCGGCAAGGGAGATGGGTTGCGCCTGCTCTGGCCGGGGCTCAAGTCAATCAGCGGTGGATATGCGCGTAATGACGCCTGTAACTTTAAGAAAGCGAACTATGGCCGTCCCGGCGAACGCGCCAACTTCAAATGGGACTATCCCGAACAACCAGGGACAAGTTATCCGTACGCCTGCCTGCGCGTGTCCGACTATCCAGCCGCAAGCGATGTCCGGTTCCGTTCGTGGCGTAATGAAGACGAGGTCGAAGTAGTCGCCGTGCTCGTGGTGCCCGATCCCGACGCCGACCTACGCGGCGACTTGATCAAGATCCTGTGTGGCTTCAACTGCGACCCTTGGCGCATGGCGTGTGTGGATTGACAAGTAGCCGACGGCGATTCCGAATCAGGAATTCTTCGGACACACAGTCGGTCGTAAAAGCCTGATATTCCGCTGGTTCGCACAGCGACAGGCCCGCGCCGGATCCCGCCGCGCGGCACAGCGCCCTGCGCTGGATCGGGGACATGGACTTTTCCATGAGGAACGACGGATCACTTGCCGTCACGGCCGTCGAGGAGATCGAGACCGTCGCGGGAAAACAGACCCTTTACGCATGGATCACCGACGTGCCCGGGCTCGACGCCCGGAACATCCTCGGCCTGGTCCACGCCACGGGAAGGGACACGCCCCGGCCGTACACACAGCCTAATTCGGAATCGCCGAACGCCCCTTCGCGCGGTTGATTCGTCATTCGAAATGGCCTATAATCCAGACGATAAGTTGAGCGGTTTTCAGAATGAACCAGGACTCACACACTCACAAACAACTGAGACGAAACCATGAAAACACACCTGATTGGCCTATGCCTGTGTCTGTCCGCTTTATCCGTCATCGCGGACAGCAATAACCTGATCATCTGGGATAATGCCGGGGCGGGCGACAAGTGGGATGTCGCTTATCCAGTCGGCAACGGGCGGCTCGGCGCTATGCCGTTCGGCAATTTTCCGAAAGAAAAAATCCTGCTCAACGAGGAGACCATCTGGCACCGCGGCCCCGCCAAAGTCATGCCTGCCGACAGCTTCAAGCATTTGGAGACCGTGCGCGAACTTGAAACCGCCGGCGATTATGCCGGGGCGGACCGTTTTTTCGAGAAGAGCTTGCAGGAAGGAGGCATCAACCCCGACAGCTATCAGCCCTTCGGTTGGCTGGAGATCGAGTATGTCACTCCATCGCCCCTCAGCAAGTGCTACCGGGAACTTGACCTGAAGACCGGCATCGCAAAAAACATCTACACCCTTGAAAACGGCTCATCGATAACCCAACGTGTTTTTGCCTGCGGCCAAGGAGACGTGATCGCCGTAACCATTGCGGCGGGCCAGCAGACTAAAATCCGCTTGAGCGTCGACGGGGGATCGGTCGAGAACAATGAGATCATCAAGCGGGGTGCCGCGACCGGCACGGACGCTACCCGCTACGTCGGACACATCCGGGCACTGCCTGCCGCAAAAGTCCGTGCCGACAAGCAACATCTGGAAATTTCGGAGCCCGGCCAGATCACTGTTCTGATCGCCATCGCCACTGACTTGGACCGGCGCAATGCCGGCGCGAAGCTCCCTGACGGCTGGCAAAATAAAGCAAAGCAAACTCTCGACAAATTGAGTGGCCTCTCGGGCGACGCATTGCAGCAGTGGGCCATAGAAGAGCACAGCAAATACTTCGGCAGAGTCGATCTGGACATCGGCAAAACTGCGGAGAACATCTTGGCATTGCCGACCAAAGCCCGCTTAGACCGTATCAAAGCGGGCAATCATGATGATCCGGACCTGATTGAAACGTATTTCCAATTTGGTCGTTACCTGCTGATCGCCTCATCCCGCCCCGGCGCATTTCCCGCTAACCTGCAAGGCGTCTGGAACCCCCACCCCCAGGCGCCTTGGGGCTCGGACTTTCATTTGAACATCAACCTGCAGATGAATTACTGGCCTGCCGAAACCACCAACCTGCCGGAGATGCACCAGCCTTTGCTGGACTTCATCCGGTATTGTCTGCCGACCGGACGCGAGATGGCGCGGCGCCTGGGTATGGCGGGCTGGTGCATGGGACACGCCACCGACATCTGGGCCAATGCCAAGATCATGTCATCGCGCGTTTTTTGGGGCGGTTCTTTCTTCGGCGGGCAGTGGATGGTCATGCACATCCTCGATCATTACCGATTTAACCGGGACAAGCGCATCCTCGCAGACAACTGGGACATTCTGACCGAATCCACGGCATTCGTCGATTCGTGGCTGATCGCCGATCCCGCCACCGGCCAACTGATGGCGCGACCGTCGAGTTCGCCTGAAAACTCATTCCGCTATGTCAAGGGCGACGGCACCACAGCCAATGCCGCGCTATCGTCCGGCAACACTTTTGACCAATTCATGGTTCTGCAGGTCTTCCACGATTATCTGGAGGCGGCAGATGTCCTTGGCCGCACAGACGAACCTTTGGTCAAAAAGATCAAAGCTACGCTGCCCAAGGTCTACAAGCCGCGAGTCGGGGAGGACGGACGGCTGATGGAGTGGAGACGGCCCTTTGCGGAGGCTGAACCCGGACACAGGCATATCTCGCACGTACTGGGAGCTTATCCCGGCAACCAGATCGATCTCGACAATGATCCGGCCATGCGCGATGCGGTGCGCCGCACGCTGGAATTCCGTTTGAAGCATGGCGGCGCGCACACCGGCTGGAGCCGGGCTTGGACGATCGGCATCTTCGCGCGTCTCTCCGACAGCGCACAAGCCTACGACAATCTGCATGCGATACTGGCGCGGTCCACACTGCCGAACCTCTGGGACAATCATCCGCCTTTCCAGATCGACGGTAATTTCGGCGCTACCGCCGCCATTGCCGAAATGCTCCTGCACAGTCACGGCGATCAGATCACGTTGCTGCCGACGCTACCCAAAAATTGGCCGCAGGGAAGTTTCGCCGGATTGCGCGCACGCGGCGATTACACCGTCAACGCAGCTTGGAACAATGGCGCACTGACGGAAGCCCACATTTTCGCAGGCCCCAACGCCACCGGAAAGCTCCGCCTGTCCTACAAAGGCAAGGCCAAAAACATAACCGTAAAACCCGGCGAATCCATCAAAATAACGGCTGATGCCCTGTTGGGCGGCAATTGAGGAGTACCAACACTCTACGAGGGAAAGAACAGGAGCCCCTTTGAAAGGACAATTCAAAAATCGTGAAAATCGCACCCTTTTCGCCTTGCGTTCTATCTACCAACGGTATAAAGTGTGACCGACGATGAAATGCGGCGTTGTTGCTGGATGGTAGTCAGTAGGCCGCATGCGAACGAGAGCCGCTTGGCGGACAAGAAGAGCGAGAACCGGAGGACGAGAAGAGAACCGAACCCCATAGACTGATTTGATTTTTGCGCTTTCGCGCAGAACGCTTCAAACGAAATTCCACTAGTTTTCATACGGCGAAGCGAGATGCGCGGGGACGCGCCCGATCGGGCGCGGCTCCGCTGCCGGGCTTCGCCAAGGGTCGTAGTGGTCCCTCGTTTGTGGCACGGAGCGGGGTCCGCGCCTTTTCCCTGCCGGAGGACCGAGTGAAGGGAACGAGATGAAACACAACGTAATAACCATAGCCACTGCCATCGCCGCAGCCGCGCTGGCGGCGGGTGCCGCCGCCCTCGAGGCACCGCGCCTGCCGGAGCCCGCGACCGCCGACCGCGAGGTGTCGGCGACGCACGCCCTGCCCGCCGCCGGTCCCGACGGCCCGCGCGTCTTCCGCCTTGAGCTTGTCTTCGAGGCCACGCCCTCCAACCACGTCCAGGTCTGCCTGGGCCGCGATACCGCCCCGGCGGACGGCGTGCTCGATGCGGGTGAGACCGACCTCGCCATCGGCTGGGACCGCGGCGGGTGGTTCTTGTCGCCGCGCGGCCTGCGTGCCCGCCACGCCGTCCCCGCCGCCTCGTCCAACGGCACGCAGAGGCTCACCGCCCTCATCCGCGTCACCGCCTCGGGTGTCTGTCTGCCCCCGGCCTTCGCCGACCGCGACGGCGCGGTCGCCTTCGCGGGCCTCCCTCAGCCGCCCCTGCCGGAATGGCTGCGCCCCGGAACATGGGACACCCTGCGCGTCACCGCGCGCGGCGCGGACGCGCCGCAGGAACGCATCAAAACCGTGTTCGCCCCGGACGGCGCGCGCATCACCATCAAATGACGAAGGGGACACGATCATGACACCGCGCACATTTTTCATTTTTCTCGGCATCGCTTTCGTGCTGTGGTTTATCGCCCGTATCTGCGAGACCGGCGGCGCCTTTTTCCGCGACCCGATACGCGACTTCCGCGCCCAGTCCCGCTTCGACCAAGTGTTCATCGCGATTTTTCTTATCGCGTGCTGTGTCAGCGGCGGTTCCAAGCGCAAGGTCCCGGCCGGCCCCCCGGAGCCCGTCCCCGCCGCCGTCTCCTCCGCCGTTCAAGCCGCATCCCGCGCGACGCCCTCCTCCGGCTCCCTGACCCCCGGCCAGTACGCGGCCGGGGTCGCCCTCGTCTCCGCCGCGACCAACGCCGCCGCGTGGCTGGCGGCCCCCTCCAACGCCGTGGTCCACGCGCCGTGGGCCGTGTACGGCGTGGCCGAGGACACCTTCTGGCTGCGGACAAACGGCTGGTCCTTCACCCTCGGCACCAACCAGATCGACGGCCTGCACGTCTCCAGCTCGGGGCTGGTGTCGTTCCGTGACCCGTTGTCCACGCCGAAACCCTCCTCCGTGCCCGCGAACGCCAGCCTGCTCGCGCCGCTGCACGGCAGCTTCGGCACCGTGCCGCCGCAG
>DAOTMQ010000007.1:0-14637 GCA_035450385.1 Kiritimatiellia bacterium
CAACCGGAGACGGCGCATAGAGCCACGGCACCGGCACGCGCGTGACCCGCGAATGCGCGAGGCCGGACATCGCGCAGTAGCCGAGCAGCACAGCGTCATCCATCGGGTGGATCGCAATGTAGCAGTACCAGCCTTGCGGATTGCCTTCCAGAACTTTGATATTCTGCCACGTCTTGCCGTCGTCTTTAGAAATCGCTGTGCTCAACGGCACGCGCCTGTTTTTCAGACTGTTCGGAATGGCGGCGTGATCGTTCCAGACCAGCAGCAAATCGCCGGTCGAGGGCAACCGCTTGATCGAAGCGGGGGAAACGGGAGATTTGATTTCCGAAGCGACCGGCGCACTCCACGTGTCACCGCCGTCGGAAGACCAAGCGAGATACTGGCAACCACCGCTCGCGCGGATGAACATCATCACGCGCCCGTCCTTCAGCTCCACCACACCCGGCTCCTGCGTAGTGATGCGCTTACCGGTTGTGTCATAACCCTTTTGCACAGTCTTGCTGCGACGCCACGTCTTGCCGTTATCATCCGACAGGTAGCACATCAGCACCCCTTGCCAATCTGCCTTGGATGCGCCCTGCGGCCAATGCAGACAGACCGGTGCCACCAGACGTCCGCCCTTAAGTTGTATGACGCGGTCATTGTTCAGCACATAATAGCCGACCTCATCCGTGATGCACATCGTTGGCGCGCTCCAAGTCGTGCCCTCGTCCCGCGAGAGCCGCATCACCGGACGGCAGTCCTGCTCGCTGTTCTTGAGCAGATAGAAGAGCGCGATCTCCCCGTTCTGCAGGCGTAACAGACTCACGGACATGACATTCATGCCGCCCTCGTTCGGCACGATCATCCGATCCTCCTGCGTCCATGTCCGGCCGCCGTCGGACGAATAACGCCCCGCCAAGTGTGCAGCGGAGTGGTCGCCTCCGCCGCCCGTGAAATGCGTGTAGACAAACAGAATGCGTCCGTCCTTAAGTGTGACGAACGCCCCCTCGCTGTTACGCGGGTTACTCGCACCCGGCCGCAGTTCAAGAGTCCGAACCGGGATATCCTGCGCACGCGCGCCAACAGCGATCAACAGCGCGGCAGCCAGCCCCGCCCGCGCCAAGCTCATGGTATACTTGTTCTTTTTCATTTTCATCAACTTTCAACGCTCAACTTTCAAAACTCCTAAATCCTAACTCCTAAATCCTAACTCCTAAATGCTAACTCCTAAATGCCAACTCCGCCCTCACCGGAGCATCAGAACAGATCCGGACTCCGCCGGGCCGTACAGCACGTTCAGCGTGCCCGTCCCCGAGAAGTAGGCGGACGACGGCTTGACCGGCGCGGACGATTCGATCCCGCCATAGAGACCGGGTGACCTCGGCCGACCGCCCAACACCAGCCGGTCAACATCGACCACGCCCGCGAAATCAAGCTCCGTCACCACCCCATCCACAATGCTCAGCGTCACACCAGACGGGAAAGGCGTTGCCGTTCCTTCGAGCACCACGGACGCACCCGCCGCACGGACCGCGAGGTTGGTGAGGTTAGGCATCAGGGCGCTCAGAGTCAAAGCGCCGCCATCGGCCCATACGTCGGTGACACCCTGTAACGGCGATGTCACCTGCAAGGTACCGCCCCGCACAGCGAGACCGCCGCTAAATGCGTTGATGCCGTCCATCAGCAACACGCCCGGCCCCTCTTGAATCAGACAACCCGATCCGCCCAGCGTTCCCGACAACGTGCTGAGCGAACTCGCCGACGCCTGCGCAAACGCCACACCGCCAAGCGGCCCGGTCGCCAACGCGACCGGTACGTCCGGAGCAAAGACCGTCCCGTCGGTCAGCATCTCGATGCGCCCGCCACTGAGTTCGACTCGTCCATTGTTGTCGCCCTTGGTGACCGTACCGCTGACACGCAACGTGCCGTTGGAGAGCAACACCTCGCCAAAGCCTGTGGTATACGGTCTGCTCAGGGTTAATCGGTAGAACGTAGAGGTTCCGCCGCTCTGGCAGAAGACGCCGTGCGCGTTGTTGCCGGACACATAAGCGGGCTGTGCCGGGCAAGTGATCAGTTCGCCGCCCTCCAACTCATAACGTCCCTCGGTGGCAGTACCGCCCGCAATCATAAAACCGGTGCCCGCGTTGTAGAACGCGGCGGAGGGCGTCGTAAGATCAACCACCCCTCCGCGCTGTACAAATACACCCCGCTCCGCATTACTACCGGCCCAGTACCCCGGCAACGCAAACACGCGGTTTTGCATCACAGCGCGCGGCCCCTCCTGTACGTACTCGGGCGGCGGCACATGGCGCGCGGCGTTGGCTGGCTGCACGGCCATCTGGCTGATCGCCCCGCGGTTCACCACACGGCCCTCGCGGATGTAGAGCCGGAAATCACCGTTCGCGCTGGCCGAAGCAGTACTCCGATCCAGAATCAGCGTGCCCAGACCGGTCTTGAAAAGATCCCCGTTCAGGAAGACATCCGTATCCAGCACCAGTGTCTGTCCCTCTGCCACGCACACCGTCCCGTTAGCGGCAAAGGTGAGCGTGTTGGTCGCCAAGGCGGGACAAGTAACCGTCAGCGTGCAACCCTGCGCACCTTGATCAAACGTCAACCCCGCCAGAGCCACGCCGGGCGCAACATCGAGCACGATCTGGTCCGACACCTCGAATTGCGAAAAGCCCAGATCCAGCTGAACGTCCGAGCCGTTCGGCACGCTAGCCGTGTTAGCCCAGTTACCCAGTGTAGACCACAGTGCCCCGTCATTGGCATCGCCGGTCCAGACGATCCCGGCGTACGGACGCACGGTAACGGTACCCTCACCATAAGTGTAACTGCCGGCCGGCCGCAGAGTGTTGTCCTGATAGAGCCGGTCGACCACCAACTCCCTGCCGGCCGCCAACAGCAGACTGCCCGTCCCGCCTACGCGCAAGGTCATGCCGTCCGAGAGCACCTCGCCGTTAATGCGCAGCGTGCCGTTCGTGACGATCAGATCGGTCACGCCGTTGAAAACCGATGCCGCCCCGCAAACCAACTCCCCGCCAGCCACCACAAGCGGACCGGTGAAGGTGTTGGTCGCACCGTTGAGGCTCAATGTCCCGGCACTCGTCTTGACCAGTCCGCCCGCACCCGACAGCGCGCCGCTCAAGGTCACCGTGCGGCCCTGCGTGTCGAAGAGCGTACTACCGTTCTCACCGCTCAGCGCCATGTTGAGCGACGATGACCAGTTCGCGGCCGCACGTAGCGATACGCCGCCGAGTCGGACTGTACCCTGCTCGTTTGTGGTCGAGATGATTCCGCCCGCGCCAAGATTCACCGTGCCGCCGTGTAGATCAATGACGTTATCGGGAAAGCCCATCGCGAACCGGGCACTGTTGACCGTGCCGCCACTCATGATAAACGATCCACCTGAATAACGGACCCAAGAACCTGAATAGTAAATGCCGAGGCAGATACCGTTCGCATTGGTCGTCGTCAGTGAGCCGGAACGCATGAAATAGGCGTAAGGACTGGTGGCTGTGTAGTTGTGCCGGGTGATAAAGACATCGCCGCAGGTCACCGTGCCGCCGTCATGCAGGATCTGATCCAGCGGATAGAATCCATTCGGATTGTTCAAAATCCGCTGACAGGTCAAGTGGCAGCCATTGGTGAAAACGACGGAGCCACTACCGTATAGCTCGTGCCGCCACGCTCCCAGGAACGTGTTACCCATCTCTGTGACACCACCGAACACAAGCTCTCCGTTGAGCGAAAAGGCGGAACCTTGGATCCCGCCGATTCCGGGGAACCCTTTATTGATCTGAACCACACCGCCGCCGGTGATCGCCAGCGATCCATCGCCGGGCGTCCGGCTGAGCGACACATCCAGTACCAGCGTCCGCCCCGGCCCGACAAACAGGCAGGGCGAGACGACAAACGGCACATGCAGCGTAAGCGAACCATTGCCGGCAAGCGTCAGCTTACGCCGCGCCCCCTGCGGGTTGTAAACCAGACAGGTCAACGTCACCGCACTGTCCAGCCGCACATCCCCGCGCGCATTCGAGAGATCTGCAACGGCCGTTGTGCCGTTGGGGACGCTCCCTCCCGCCCAGTTGGCCGGATCGTCCCACGACTCACCGTCGCCTGCACCGATCCAGGTGATCGGCACAACAACAGAACATGCCTTCGTACCCCCTGTTATGAAACCGTGGTCCGTCGTATAGCGTCCCGGCGGCAGTGCGACACCGTTTGTGGAGAGCGTGCGCGCAACTACAATGCCACGGTTGTATATGCCCCCCCCGTAGTAAAAAAGGATCTTGCCGCTGCCTTCGATTTCAAGATCCAGCGGCACAGAGACGACGGTTGTGATGTGTTCAACACGCAGAGTCGCCCCATCGCACACCTTCACGGCCAAGGGCTCCTCAGAGCCCGCGAAGCTGGACAGCTCAAAGTCACCCGGCAGGTTGACATACCCGTTACTGATAATCAGGCTGCCCGATAGACAAGCCTGTCGCATCGTCCCCAGCCCGAATCCGCCCGCGCCGGTCTTCACGATCTCCGCGCGTCCTGAAAAACCGCGACGCATCGTGAGCCCCTGGCCGGCAATCGGCGTGTCAAAGGTCACGCTCCCGCTAAGCGCAGTCGGAATTTGACACGACAGCGAATTTGGCGCGCGCAGCACGCCGCCTGAAAAGTCGAAGGTCTGCAACTCCGGCATCCACAACGCACTGATGTCGCTTGAGACCTGCAGCGTACCGCCCGCCAATCTCACGGCGGCGGTCAGATTGCTAGTTCCCACCGATAGCGCACCGATCTCGGTCAAGCCGCCGCGCTGGACGAACTCGCCTTTTTGCACCTGCACCCTGTCGCTGCGCAATACACCCTGCTCATTCTCGAACCACCCGGGCGAGTTAACGCCCACAATCATATCCGTTACCTTCAAGGTGCCCTTGCGCAGCAGGTAGTAGCCGTTGGTGTTACCGGCCGAGTTGCTGGCACCCAAGCACACACTTCCGGCTTCAACCACGCTCTGCTCGGAATCCTGCACCAACGTGCCTCGTGTAGTCGCCGCGCTGGAGACGCCAAAATTCAACTGCCCCACTGACCACGCCGCCTGGTTGGTCAGCGTTACGACAGCTTGGGCACCTGCATTGCCGATACCCACAGTTGCGGAAGGGAGCGCAAGCGAGGCGTCACCCGAAAAGAGGGTCGAGCCCGCACCGAAAACCAGCGCGTATCCGCTGGGTATCGTGCTGGAAATCGCGCCTTCAAACGCTATGCTCCCCGCGCCCATCTTGTCGATCCGGCTCGGGATCACGATGTCCGGGACGATCACCAGACGGTTGTCCACATGCCCGCCCACTTGGAAGCCACTATTCGGCGCTGCAATGCCGCTGAATGAGAATGCCGCCCCAGGGTCTGCCTCAATGCGCACCGTCTTAGGCGTCGTCGAAGTGAGCTGCAGCCGTCCGAGCGTCACGACCCCGTTGGTGTCGAGCCGCACCGTGTCCGCCGCGTTCAGCGTGACGACGTCCCCCACCGCACCGGGAAAGCCTGCGCCGCCCTGCCAGTTGTCGGATGTTGTCCACTTGTTGTCAGGTCCGCCGCCGACCCACGAGTAATCCGCCGCAGCCGCAGAAATGGCCGACCACGCCAGCCAGGCTAACGCACATCCGATGACACTCAATCTGCCCGTATTCATAAGCGACCTCCTCCGCGTCTTCCAAATCATGCCGAAACACGACCTACCACCATTCAATACCCCATAATCATAAGACATAACTAGCGCCAAAACGTTCGCGATAAAAGAATTCTTTTTTCGTGGTATTTTTCAACCCGAAGCCCTTATGCCGCAGCACTGCAAGTGCACCAGCTCTTTGCACGGCACGCTGTTGTGGGCGAAAACGCCCGCGACCGACCCGCCATACCTCTTTTATTGCGGCAAGAATTGAAATGCATAGAGATCCGCGTCTTTGAGTGCAAAGCGGATGCGCACGGGCTTACCGGCTAACGTGCTCACATCCGTGCCCTTGCCTTTCCACGATACAGGAAAATCGATGTGGTCGCCGAAGATCGGAAAGCAGTCGGCCAGCGCATAGCCCGGCACCGGCGATCCATCCAGATTTTGGATTTCCACTTTCAACTCGCCCGGCCCGCCGGTTTCGAAATTGATCGAAAGCGCCGCGCCTGCAAAAATCAAGGGCTTGGTGATCAGCTCGCCGCCTGTAGCCGGAGCCTGCGCCGAGACAAAGCCGTCGAGGCGCAATGTACTGCGGCGGAACTTGGTGGAGTTGCCTTGCCAGTAACCTTCGGTGGAGTAGAAGCTGATTTCATTCGGTGCGTCGCCCAGATGCGAGGCGGTTTCGACCAGACCCCAGAAGATGAAATTGTCGCCGTAGGTCCAACTCTCCTTCTGCCGCGGACCGGGCCGCATAAAGGCTTCCTCCCAGAGTCGGACCGTCTCGCCGTCACGACTCGCGAGCAGCATGCCGTCTGTAACCGCCGTGCCGTAACGGTTTGACTTGGCCGAGCGCATCTTCCGGTTCTCCACACCCGGCAATGCTGACATCGCGGGCCAGCCCCAAGCGTCCGTGCCGCGATCATAGTAGCGCATCGGGAAGCCGAGGATGATGTGCGGCGCACGGTAGTACGGCTGCATCTGGTTGGTGTAGAGCGCGTAATCCTTGCCCTGTTGGCGCACCACCTGTTTCCCTGGGGGGAAATGCAGGATGTCGGTGCTCGAACTGGTCATGATGTCGCGGATACCGTTCCTGAAATTGCGGTAGTAGGCGCGGTAGGTTCTGGCGACGGGATCCCAGAAGATCGTGTTCTGCGAATCGAACAGCCCGTCGGATATGCACCTTTTTTCGGTCAGCATTTTGAAATGAATGCCGTCTTTCGAGACCATCACATGTACGCCGAAGTGCTCCTTGTCCTTCCGGTTCTCATTTGTTAGAACCAGCTTGAAGCGCTGGTCGACGGGACACGCCGGATTCGTATCGACAAAGACAGCCGTGCAAGCGGGATCGGGCGCAAATGGTTTGACCATGGCCCCGTTCAGGATGATGTTGTTCGCACGCGATCCCTTGAACTCGCAGATGCCGAGCTCCGGCCGCGTCCACCGGACACCGTCCGCGCTCTCAGCATAGCAGAGAACCCACTCGTGATTTTCGACCGTCGTATCGCCCACTCCCATGTCCTCGCCATAGTGTATCCCGCGGTAGTACATCCGATACTTTCCGTCCGCGTAAAGGACGGACTGGTACCCCGACGCATTCCCCTCCCACGGTCGGTCGGTTTCCAGCACGATCTCCTTGCGCTCGGGCCTATGTAGAACCATCCGCAGACCGCCCGAGATCGTGCTGACCATCGCGTCATCCACAAACAGCTCACGCCGCCCGCCGATGTTGATGGCGTCCTCCGCGCCCAAACCCTGCCATGCGGCAACCGCCGCCATCATCCCTGCCAGATTCATGGCACACTTATTCTTTTTCACTTTCGTTTCCTTGTGATCTTCAGATAATCCCGCCGCGTTTCCCGGCTCATGCTCAAACACGACCTATCACCATCTAATGCCGCACGCGCAACACAAAATCTCGGAACTGGCACGCCTCTGGCGCGGACAGAGAAAAACGGTTTGCGCCACGATGAAGTGCTGAAACCGGTATCGAGAACGTGATGACATCCTTGCGCGGAACCGTCGGGGCATCCAGCGCCGTTTTATTCACGATCAGGGTCGGCAACTGGCCTTTCGGAAGGGTAGGTTGAATCAACACTTCGGCTGTTACCACAGCCTGTGCCGAACGGAAGGAGAAATCATCCGAAACCGTCATTTCGAAGACGTACGGATCGTTCGCCTGAAGCTGCGGTGCGTCCCCGCGCCCAGGATCGACTGGCGGCAGTTTACGAAAACGCGTCCCATTCTTAAGGAACCCTTCCATCGTGTAACCGCCAGAACCACGGTTGACGAGGAAATAGTCTTTGTTGAGGCCATCCGTTTTGCCCGGAACCAGCGCAGCGATGGCCTTGCGCTCGGATTCGGGATAGTCATCAATGTTGAAGAACACGATACCGTCACAGCCCTCTTCTGTAGCCGCCGCCACCCGTGCCGCGAAGTTCTCGCGCGAATTGCGTCCGTCCAATCGCGGCAGCTTGAGGCGGGCACAGTGTCTCTCAATGCGTGACTCATCCAGCGAGGCATAGTACTTCACACCGTAACGGTGGGCGAACTCCGCGGACTCCTTCCACGGGCAGAGCCGAAAATAGCCGCTACCGCACCAGACGTCGATCAGCTTCTCTTTCATCCACCGCTCGACGTCCAGCCCCACCGCATGACAATAGGCGGCGGAATCGGGCGTGCGCACCGAAAGGAGCAATCGACGTCCTTTCTGGGCTCCCCGTGCATCAAGGATTTTCCGGATATCCCGCACCAGATCTGTCATCATCGCCCGCTCCTCGTCGGAGGCGGACTCCGCTCCCCAAGCGACAGACCGGAAATATTGCACGTGCCGGAAGAAATCGAGATCCAGTGCGTCAAAGTCGTAGTTATCGGCGAGTTGCTGCACATAACCGGCCATCGCTTTTCGAACCTCGGGCCGCGTGTAGTCGACCGCACTCCATGCACAGAGCGGCGGTTTCTTTTCCCGTGTGCCCATCAGGCATTCAGGATGGCGGATCTTGAACGGCGAGAAAAGGAAATAGGGCTTCTCGGGGGTATGCTCTTGGTCATGCGTGTCGTTCATCCGCAACGAGGCCACCGCCACGCGTCCCTCTGAACGCGAATATCGCAATCCCATTTCCAGCGCATCAAGCCCCTGCTTAGCGAAATCGGCCGTAGCGTTGTAGACATCGCGTCCGCGCCAACGGGATCCCGGCGGCAGCGGGTTGAGAAGCGTATCGCCCATCTTGAGCGCGGTGAAAAACCCGAAGCCGGAACTGACCGGACAATAGCCGACCGCAGACACCCCGCTGCCGGGGATGTCCCGGGCGAGCCGTTGGGCGACAAACCCCTCATACGTGATCGGATCTCCGACCGGATAGTCCAGCATGTCACAACCGTCCGTGTTGTAGACCACCGGGCCAAGTCCACCTGCCCAGGTATCACCTGCGGCACGTTTTTCTTCGGGAGGCTCAACTTCATAATCAAGCGGCATCTGTTGCTGAGCCGGCCAGACGACCGATGCTCTGATCATGGCCCACTGCCGAGGTGTGAAATCGGCCTTGCCGAAAAATACCTCCGCGATCCAGGGCAGGTTCACGTCGGGGTGGAAGCTGTGCTGTCCAGCGTCCACATTCGAGAAGAGGAGATAGTCGTTGCCCGTAAGCCCCTTCGCCTGATGGAGAGCAACGTCCTCGTATTTGCGAGTCGCAGGATCGGCGTATTTCTCGTAATAGGCGATGCGCAGATTCTGCTCCGCACCTGCTAGACGGTACGCGCGCTGCACCTTTTCGATGACACCCTTCCACGCACCGCCTTCGCTGAAGATCATCGGACGGGGCGCCACGGCTGCCATCAGATCCGGTTCATCGTCAAACCAACGGTGGAACCCGTACGGCCGCCGGGCGTCGACGCTTCCGCCCAGATTTTTCGTCACCGAAAGCGCGTTCGCCGCCCATGAGGAGACGAAGTCGTTGTAGACGACTGCCGCTACGTCGTCGCTCATCACCGCAGCGTAGAGCGCGGGGATGCAACCGAGCGACATCCCTGAAACGGCAATCCGTTCGGAATCGACGTTCGGATGCTCTTTCATAAAGTCGATCGTCTGGAGCACATGCTTCGTCATGAATCCCCAGTTGCTACGTCCGGCGAGCGTCATCATCCGCGCGAACTGTGCCTGCGTCGCAAAATGGTTAACCTCGCGTATGCCACTCTCGGCCGTGGCCGGATTCTCGATAGCCACGCCGATCATGCCGATCTGCGCGTAATGCCAGGCTTGGCGGTTACGCGCAGGGTAGCGGTTCCCGAATTCGTCCGGCTCCCCTGCGAGCGAATTGAGCGACGCGCCGCTCCCCGGCATGCAGACGACGGCCGGAACCCGTTTTTTCCCGGCGATCGCATTCTCCGGCACCAGAACGAGAATCGGGATAGCGAGACGCTCCTCCGGATAGAACTCGTAGCGATGGAGCCGGTAGCCGTTTCGTTTCTCCTCGTTCAAAAGCTTGAATTCAACCTTGGGCAACGGCACCGGAATCTGCAAGAGTTCGCCCAACTTCGTCCGCACTTTCGCACGCCAGGCGGGCATCTCGGAGGCCTCCCTCAACTTATCGAAAGAGTACTCCGGCGTCATCCGCCGGACATAGTCCCAGGCGAAGGCCATGTGATTCTCAAACCGTCCATCTGGACGGGGTGTCTCGAAGTCCTGCGGCAGGAGATGATTGCGTCCTCGGACCTTGGGCTCTGCTTTTACCGTCTCCGCGCCGTACAGAATCCCGCCAAGCAGACATGCGGCAACGATGCCGCAGCCGAGCGAAATTGCTTTCATTGTACATTCCTTTTTTTAGTGAACTTTTGCAAAACCCCTTACTTACAGGTGTGGCACGGGCATCTTGCCCGTGGTTCATGGGCGGAACACCCATGCCACGAAGGTTTTTGCAAGAGCCTCTAGTAATAATCGGTCAGGGATCCATCAGCGGTGCCGCCACGCGGAAGCCGAAGAGACGGTGTTCAGCGTAAGTCACGTTAGGGAGGTACTTTGATCGCACCGCCGACCGCAAAAACGGAACGCCGCCGTTCCAAGCACTACCACAAAAAATCCGTTCCGTGCCAGTGTCGGGGCCGATCGGATCCGTGATGGGATCGTTGCTCGGCGAAGGATCTGCCCAGTCCAAACAGAATTCGTAGACAAGACCGTACATGTCGTAAAGTCCCCAAGGGTTGGGCTTCTTCATCCCCACACGTTTATGTCCAAAGGTGCTGTTATGGGCATACCAAGCGTATGCGTCCATCGCGGCGTCCTCGTATTCGGAATCCCATCTGGTATTCCACCCGTAAGCACAGGACGAACCATCGAAACGCGGCGTGGTCGTGCCGGCACGGCAGGCGTATTCCCATTGCGCGGCAGTGGGATAATCGAACAGAAGATCGAAACGGTCTCTCATTTTGTACAGGATCGAACCGCTGACCAGAGACTTGTCCTCCGGCCAGACCTTCCCGCTTTCAGGCTGATTATCGGCACCCCCGTAACGAGCGTGATTCCACGACCAAGTGTCGAGCGCACAGGCACCATCCTCGTCGGTACAGGTCGGAGGCAAAATCCGCTGGACATAGCAGTACTGCCACAGCGTAAACGGGAAGACGCCGATATAATAATCGCTCGTGAGCGTAACGAACCGCGGCGTCTCCAGACTTCCAGAGCGACCGACCTCATCGATCGGCGCCCCCATACGCCAAGTGACGCCGGCCGCATGGATACGCCGCATCACCAGATGATCGCGGCGGTAGATGTCGCTTTCGATGCCGCCAGGCAAGGCATCCTCGCATGTGTAGAACCGCTGGCCGTAGGGTTCGTCAAGATGGATTACCAGATAGTCCGGCGGGTCATCCTTCGTCCAAACCCGGACTGTGGCGCGGAATCCGGCGGCAGATACCGCGTGGTTCGGCCAGCCCTTCTGTGGACACCATGTGACTGTGTTGGTTCCCGCCTGCACCAGGCGGTTGGCAGCGCCACCGAGATCTCGATAGTTTTTCGCGCCGATCGACACCCAGGGGCCTTCAGCCGTTCCGGTGACGTTGGTTTCAAAGTCCAACGTAATGATCGCGGGTTCCTGGTTGTTCTCGTCACCCAAGACGTAAGTCACGGTGACGATCTTCGTGATGGGATCCTGCACGCAAACAACGTCGTTTGTGGGAACCACCGGCATCGCCATCGTCGTTGCCGCACAAAGGACGGACAACGCAAAAGAGCCTGCATCATACCTCATGTCTAACGTCCTTTCTTTCAGCGTAAGATCAATACCATGCTCATCGGCCGCGAATCGAAGGCGCAACCGTCGGACGCCACTTCGCAGAAGGCACCCGAATCAACGGCAGCGGCGACGGATGGCCGAACAGACGATACGCCGAGAATGGCAGACTGCTCGACCACGTCGTCGGCGGGACGGGCTGACGTGTCGTATTTCCATGCCACATCAGCGAACAGCGACAGCGCCGTCGCAATAGTCGACAGGCCCAAAGATAATTTTAGAAACCGTGTGTTCATACGTTTACCTCCTGTTTAGGGTGCCGCCACGCCGCACACCACACGGACGCCGAAGATCTCCGCACCAGGATAAGCCGAACTTGGGTCACGGCCCATGCGAAACGCGGAACGGCAACGCGCCGGACAGTCGTTGTTGACGCCACCCACCTGAAATCGCTGGGTGCCGGACACCGGCCCTTCCGGATCCAACTCGTTTGTCGACCACGCTGTGCGCGCGAAATCAAGGCACCATTCGTAGACTGTCCCGTAGAGGTCGTAAAGTCCCCAGCCATTCGGGAGCTTCGTTCCCACGCGGTCTGGGCACACACCGCCAGTGTTGAAGCGGTACCAGGCGATATCGTTGAGGTTAGTGTCCTCCGAATCAAGAGCGTTCGGGTCGGACGAGGCGAGTTCCAGACCGGTGTAAAGCGCCGACGATGTTCCGGCACGACAGGCAAACTCCCACTGCGCAGAGGTCGGGAGATCGAACGTGTCGATACCGCTCATCTGGCGGAGCCTGTAGAGCATCGAGCCGCTGTTCACAGATTTATCCGTCGGCCATACATTGCCGCTCGCCGCAGTCGTCTGTCCGGCGTAGCGCACCAGATCGTAACTCATGCCGGTCACGGCCTGGCATGGTTTCTGAAGGGAGGCGATTGCCGAGTCACCCATGATACGGGCGTACTGCCAGCGGGTGATCAGGAATACCCCAAAATAGTAATCACTGGATAACGTCACGTAGTGCGTGGTCTCCATTGCCGTGTAACGGTTATTGACGCCCTTGCCTTTTTCACCATCGGGCGCCCCCATGCGCCACTCCACGCCCGCCGCAGGAATTTTTCTCATCAGCAGAATGTCCTTGCGGCAGATGTCGTCGCCAATGTCGAACGGCAATGCGTTTGTCGACGTGTAGTAGTACCGCATGGGCGCGACGAGGTCTATCGCCAGATAGTCGGGCGGACAGGTCTTGGCCCACGCCTTCACCTTGGCGCGGAAATTACCCCCTTGGATCACCCGGTCCGGCCAAGTCTCCCGCGGGGCCCAGATGATCGTGTGCGTGCCCGGTTCAACGACCTTGTTCACGAACCCGTTCACATTACGGAAGTTCCTCTCGCCGATCGACACCCACGGGCCTTCGACCGTTCCGGTGACATTGGTTTCGAAGTCCACCGTGACAATCGCAGACTCCTGATTGTTCTCGTCACCGAGCGTGTAGGTGACGGTCACCACACGCCCCGCGTTTTGCGAAACGGATACGCTGTCCGCAGGAATGACTGGCGTCGCCCTCGCGATTGAAGCAATCCCTATTGCCAACGCGCCTAAAACCATTGTTCTACCACTCATCGCAATCTCCTTCGCGTTTCCCGAACTATGCCCAAATACAACCTAACACATCACAAGTATAGAACAAAAACAACGCTAAAACGTTCGCGATAAAAGAATCCTTTTTTCGTGGTATTTTTGTTCATTCGACGCTCTTGGCAAGTTCAATCGACTTTATCATCATGCGCGGGATGTGGAACGGTCCCTTGAAGAGATTGCCCTTCGCCGGTTGGGCGACCGTGCCGTCGCGGTGCAGATAGCCGTACCACTCACCAAATTTTTTATCGGGCATTCGCGCATACGTCCACTCGCGGACCTTCCGGTGCCAGTTGAGCCACTTCGGCTTCTTCGTGAGGTTCCAAGCGTGTTGCGTGGCGATCAAAGTTTCACATTGCGGCCACCAGAACTTCATGTCCTGTTCATAGTACTGGGACGGGAAGTTGCGGCAGTCTCTGAAGGAAATAATCCCGCCATACTTTTTGTCCCAGCCCCACACGAGGGACCAGTCGAGAATCGTGAGCGCGAGTTTCAGCAGCTCTTTGTCCTGCGTCTTTTCGGCGACCTCCATCAGGAACCAGCTCGTCTCGATGGCGTGCCCCGGATTGATCGTCCGCCCGATCATCGTGTCGATGAACTCGCCGTTCGGCCCCACGGTCTCCAGAAGCGCCTTGAATTCGGGATGGACGAAATTCTCGCGCAGGAGCCGGATCGATTCAGCGATCTGCGCATCAAGGCTGGGATCGTCGCAGACTTCCTTCAGACACGACGCCACATTGATGAGGATCATCGTCAGTGAATGCCCTTGCGTCTCGAAAGTCGGCTCGAACTTGGGCGGCGTCATCGCCGGATCATGCACGAACGTTTTGATGCGCTTGAACAACTCGAGCGCCTTCGCGGCGTATTCTGCCGATCCCGTCGCCTTCGCATATTCGCTCATCGCGATCGCCGCGAAACACTCGCTGAAAACGTAGCGGCGCATCCGCAGCGGCGTTCCATCCGCCATCAGCGAGAAATAGGCGCGTCCCCTCGCATCGAAGAGATGCGCGTCGATAAAATCAAGCGTCGACTTCGCCGCCTTGAGCCACGTCTTTTTTTTCTCGACCGCGTTATAGGCGTAGGAACAGACGAAGGCGAAGCGACCTTGAAACCAACCGCTCTTGGTCGAGTCCATCAGGGT
>DAOTMQ010000007.1:14737-31183 GCA_035450385.1 Kiritimatiellia bacterium
CTTTTCCGCCACCTCGGGCGCTGAGAGCTTCACGGCCTCCTGATAGCTGGGGATGCCCTTCTTCGAGAAATTATACATGGAGACGGGGAACAATACTTCGCAGCGGCCGCCGCACGTCTCCATGATGTTCCGGTAGATTTCGCGTGTGCTCTCGAACGGCCGCGCAGTATCCCACTTCACGGTCATCACCACCAGCGTGTCGATCACACCCTCGCGAACCAGCCGCCGCCAATCGATGCTGCGCGTGATGAGCATGAAATCCGGCTGGTCGGCGGACGGGGCGATTTCAAAGACTCCCAACATCAGGCGCACCTTGCGGCCCGACGCATTCAGATGCCGCCGCAGCGCGACCAGATAGGCGTGCGTGGTCTCGGCGACGAACGCACACCAGCGCGGATCACGCCCGTCTTGCGGAGGCTCCGTCCCGTATTTCCGACGCCAGCGCTCGACCTCCGGCCGCACATACTCGTCCAGCGGACTCCAGCCGCCGTTCCGTACCGTATCGATGAACAGGTGGTCCATACCGCGCTCTAGCAGTTCGTCCACCAACCGCAGTTTATGCGCCACAACCTCGGGATAGGCCAGGCTGCAACGCCCTGACCAAATCTGACCGTCGGCGCTCACGCCCCAGTACTGCGGGTGGTCCAAGTTCCAAGGACCGATCGTCCAACTGTGCCAGTGCGTCTCCTCGAACGGCCAGTGGATGCCCGCGTTCAGCCCCTTTTCCTTGCAGAAGCCGAATATGTCGCGAATGATGTCCGGCTCGCTCTGGTAGTACCGCAGCCATCCGTACACGGGGCGGCTGTCCGGCAGGCGGCGTTTATCGAGCGGCGACTCGACCCAAGGCAGCCGCGTCTCCTCACTCAGGTAACGCATGGTCCCGCCCGCGCAGTTGCGCCAAAGGATCGTATTCGCTCCGGTCTCCAGCACATGCTCCAGCAATGCCCGGTTGCCGACCGGTGTTTCGGTATCGAACAGGAAACGGCCGGCCTTGTCTTTCGACGCCGCGAAATCCAGCGAGTCCACGAGAGCGACCGCCTCGAAACGCTCTGCGGCCTCCGCCCCCAACACACAGACACCGATCAACGCGAGACCCCACACGGTCCGCGCCAACCCCACAATTTTGACGCTCAGAAATCGTTTGCCCATCACTCCACCTCCCCAAACAATTGTTCGCGCGTCACCTGACGCGGCACACCCGCCGGATAGCCGCGCCCGCACTCGAAGGACTCGACCCGCCCGTTCAACCGCGCGCCGCCGCCTGGCCATTGTCCCAGTGAAAGAGAGAGCGCGGGGCCATAAGCCATGGTTGCACCGGCGCCTCTCCGGCGCTGCAGTTTACCGTCGACATATAACCGCACGATTCCGCCCTCCTCACGGATGCCCAGCACATTCACGGGGCGACCCAAAGCCACCGGAGCGTCCGACCGGGCGCCGACAAAATCGCCCTGAGGGTTGCGTGCGTTAAACCAGATCCGCTGACCCGGGTCGACGTACATTTGCCAACCCAGCGCGTGCTCCGCATAGCGTCCGATCGCTGCCATCTGCACGTCTTTTGTCGGCCCGTCAACCGTCATCGTCATCTTGACAAAGAAAACGTTAGTCCCGAAATCAAGTCCGGACGGCCGCTCGAAGGTCACCGCCTTCCTCCCCTGAGCAACCGTTCCCGCCAAGCGTTTGCCGTCCGCCGCCACCAGTTCCGTCGCGCTGCCGCTGCGTTCGAGACGCGCCTCCGTACGGACAACCCAAGAGGCTTTCGCTGTTTGTTGCGGGGGCGGCGGCATCCGGCAAGTCACGCGAGTCCGGTAGAGCTTGTACGCTCCGGTCCGGTTGTTTTCGAAAACCAACTCCCGACCGTCGGGCGACCAAGCCGGACTGCGCGACTGCCCCGCGCCGGTCTCCAGACGCGACAACGCACCCGAACGCGGCTCCAGCAGATAGACGCCCCAGCCGGGATCGCCCTCGCGGAAACCGGTGAACGCCACCAGCCGGCCGTCAGGCGACCAGCGCGGCGCGTAGGCACCCATTGTGCGCGGCGTCAAAAAGGCACTCTCGGCGAGGTTGGTCGCGCGCGCCGCGTACAACCGCCAGTTCTGGCGAAAATCGTCCAGTTGCGCCCACAACATAAACCTGCCGTCCGGTGAGAGCGAAGGCTGAACCATCCCGCCCAAGTCGCCATTCGAGCGCGCCAGACGCTCGGCGGCCGCACCCGGCGCAAGCGCCACCCGCCAGATCGACACGCCGTCGCCGTCCTCACCGCGCGTCGAAGCGTAAAGCACCGCACCGCCGTCCGGCGTCACGCTCGGCGTGTAGTCGCGCCAATACCCCTGCGTCAGAACCTGCGTCGCGCCGTCCCGCCACAGCCGTAAACCGTATCCGTAATCGGCTCGCGCAGCGGCGGCCTGCGTCGCGGTCCCAGTGTGATGCCCGAACGCATAAACCAAAGCCCCGTCCTGTGTCCACGCCGGATAGCAAGCCTGGCCCGCGCCGCCCACCAGCGTGGTCACCTTGCCACTCGCCAGATCGACAACGGCGATGTCCAGATCACCCGCCGCGTCTGTCTGGAAAGCGATCCGCCGTCCTTCAGGCGACCAGACCGCCTCGGTGTCGTTACCCGCACCCGTGGTAACCGGGACAACGCGGTCACATTGACACGACAACCCGTCCGCAGACTCCTGCGCACGCTGCGCCGCGTATCCTCCGATCACCAGCCCGCACAACAGGCACCCGATCCCGAGCGCCCCACATCTCCATCTGGTTTTTGTCTTCATGCTTCCTCCCGCCGCCCTGCCCGCATCGAGCGTTCAGAGCGTCAACACCCTATCCAGTCATCGCCGCTATATTACCTCTTTCGGTCAATTAAATCGTGCGCGAAATGCGGATTCTTTTTTTGTTGTGTTTTGTGTCGGTTTTTAACGCAGATGCGGAGACGCAGAAGTTTTTTGATGATCATACAAAGGTCACAAAGATAAGTAAGAAGTCACGGGCGATAATTTTTCTGATTGACTGCCTTTACGCCCTCTGTACTATGGATGCCAGGCAAGGGAGGCTGTGAGGCTGTAAGGCTGTGAGGCTATGCAAACAAAGCGATTGCGAATGATTAACCACGAAAGAATACTCAGTTCCCCATCCGTTCGTTCCGCCGCCTTCTCCTTCACAGCCTTAACCCCTTACAGCCTTAACCCCCAATGCGGGCGGAGCCTGCAACCCAATTTAACGACATGACCATCAAAAACTCCAAAATGAGTTACAGCGACGAGCCGAACTACCGGGCCTTCAACTTGGCTAAGATCGGTATCACCGACATCCCCGTCCTCTATTTCATCCGCCACACGAAACGTCTCGCGCCGATCGAACCGCACTATCACAAGGGATGCTTCGAGGTCGGTCTCTGCCTGCGCGGCTCGCTGGTTCTGGAAAACAACGGAGAGCGGCACACGCTGTTGGCGGACGATCTGTTTTTCAACCGTCCCGAGGATGCGCACCGGCTACTGGATTATCCTAAGGGCACAGTGCTCTACGGCATGCTGATCCGCACTGAGGGTTCGAAGCGCACGTTACTGCGTTTCACACAGGCCGAAAGCGCGGAGATCCGCAAACGGTTGTACGCGCTGCCCGCCCATCTCGTCGCGAACACCGCGCTGGCCAAACGCGAGTTTGCGGAGCTCTTCCACGCCTACGATTCGCTGCAGGGGCGCTACCGCACGCTCTGCATGACGGTCATCATCATGCGGCTTATCACCGGTCTGCTAGAGATTTCGCGGCACGGACCTCCGGCTTCACACTCCGACCGGATCGGCGTGATCATCGAGACCCTGCGCCGCGCACCCGAAAAGCAGTATGACATCGATTCGCTGGCGCGTCAGGCCTCGCTCTCGCCTTCGCACTTCATCAACCAGTTCAAAGCCGTGACCGGGCTACCGCCCTACCACTTTCTGCTGACCTGCCGGATTGAGGAAGCCAAGCGCCGCCTGCGCGTGAAAGGGCTTTCAGTCACGCGCATCGCGCAGGATTTGGGTTTCTGTTCCTCCCAGCACTTCTCATCCCATTTCAAGCGCACGACCGGCATGAATCCGCTCGCTTGGCGCAAGCAATGTGAGAGTGAATCCTAAAAAGGTAATCGGTTAGTGACTGTAGAGATTTTTGACATGTAGGTTTTTTAAGTTTTTTACCCTAAAAAGGCCAACTGCGCTCTTGCCATGCGGCACCTCTTTTGCTAATTTGAATGTTCATTTCGCGCCCATCGTCTATCGGCTAGGACACAAGGTTTTCATCCTTGGAAGCGGAGTTCGACTCTCCGTGGGCGCGCCATTTAATTTTTAGTCCAGATCCTTTGGTCGCCGCTCACGATTAAATCAGATTCACGTGTTTTGAGAAGCAATCTACGATGATTCCGCAGTTAAACTCACGCTGTTCTTCCCTTTCGCATCGGCCTTTGGTAATCTGTCCGCCTTTTTCATGTGGAACTGAGGATCGATGGATGGAAGTCCCTGTGACGAATGCCGCAAACGAGAATGATTTTCTTACCCTGCTGGAGCAGCGTCCCATGCCTGTGGCCGATCTCCTAGCGCAGATCCACGCCTGCGAGCTTGTCAACAAAGCCAAAGCCGAGGAGTGGACGCTGGTGTTGATCGATGAACTCACCGACCGAACGGAGTTCCCCGGCCTCTATCTCGCAATGAAGGACCGTGTAGCGCAACTCGCTGAGTCCTTGACCCCCACCGATTTGCGCGACCTGCTGAAGAGGGCCAGCAAAGACCGACTGGTTTCGGCCCAGATCGAGAGTGTGTCGTTCGGCGATATCCCGCTAGATGAATCTTTCCGCCGCCTGGATCGCCTGCTCGCGCTGAAGCCCGGCACGCTGGTGCTTGATCCCGCTTGGGGCATCGGCACCGTCAAACGACTCGACGATTTCTACAAGCGCGTCACCGTCGACTTTGCCGACAAACCCAACCATGCGATGACCTTTGCCGCTGCGAGTGAATCGCTCGACCGCGCCCCGCACGACCATCTGCTAACGCGGCGGCACAATGATCCGCAGGCTGTCGCACGCATGGCGGCCGAACAACCCGGAGACCTCGTCGTATGCGCGTTGCGCAGCTTTGGCGACATGCCCGTCGCACGGCTCGAAGAAACGCTCATGCGCCAAGGGTTTGTCGCCGCCGCCGACTGGAAAAGCTTTTGGGACGCGGCTCGCAAGGCGCTCAAGAACAATCCGCTGGTCGTTATCCCGACCAAGCGCTCCGAGTCCATGCGCCTGCTTGCCGAGCCGGAATCGTATGGCAACGCATGGTTTTCGCGTTTCGCCGCGTTGACCGATTCGACCCAAATCCTGAACGATGTTAACGAACTGGACGCGGCCAGCCCCATCGCCGACCTTGATGAGACACAGCGCGGTGTGCTCGAAGAGCGGCTCGCCTTCGCCATAAAGGGCGCACACAATACCGACGCCGCGCTCTACGCGCGCTTGGCCGTTGTTGTCAGCCGACTCGGTTTTTCCACTCCGCCGGTCGAGCAGATGCGTGACCATCTCTGGGAGCGCGACCGTTACATCGAGGCTGCCGAAGCCCTCGGCGTACGCGATGTTTCGGCACTGGTCGCCTTCCTGCTGGCCGGGGGCGGCGATGCTGCAGAACGCTTGCTTGGCAGCCTCGACCGCATGCCGTTCAGCCTGCTCAGCGAGGTGCTGGTCTCCCTCAAAGAGCTTCCCGAAACTGTTGTGGCCTGCCGTAATCTGCTGGCCCAGCCCAAAGCCCCGCCCACGCTGGTCAATTGGGTTTTCCGCTTCCGCGCCGAGACTGCCGATTGGGACTTGCCGCCGTTGAGCGAGTTGCTGAACCACGCGATCGCCTTGGCGGAAGGACGCCTCTCTGGCGAAGCCCTGCGTATGCAGAACAGCCTCAAATCACTTTTCGAGCAGAGCAAGTGGCTGGAGGCGATCTTTGCCGAGTTGGACACGCCGCAGCGGCAGTTCGTCTTCGAACGCATACAGGCCTCGCCAGCTTGGGATCCCGTCACCCACCATACATTGCTGAGGCGCATGTTGAAACTTGACCCTTCGCTAGCCGACCGTAAACGTGTCGTCGCGCCGCAGCCCCAAGACGCCGTGCGCCGAACCTCCTGGCGTTCTCTCAAGGAACGTCAGTTCCTCTACAAGCGTCTGGTCGAAGAGGAGCTACCCAAAAACAGTCAGGACATTGCGACGGCCCGCAGCTACGGCGACTTGCGCGAAAACTTCGAGTATCAGGCGGCCAAAGATTTTCAGCGCCAGCTCTTGACGCGCCAGGACGAGATGCAGCGGGAACTCAAGCAGGTCAAGGGCAGCGATTTTTCCAACGCACCGTGCGACAAGGTCGGCCCCGGCACCACCGTCGTACTGCGCATGGCAGACGGTTCAAAGCGGACCTACACCATCCTGGGCGAATGGGACCGCGACGAACACCTGAACATCATCTCCAACAAAGCGCCCTTGGCCCAGAACCTAGAGGGCAAGGCGGTCGGCGACACCGTCGCAGTGCCCAGCCTCGCCGGCAACGAAGCCGCCAGCATCGACGCCATCCTGCCCCTTGACGAGACAATCCGCGCATGGATCAACAGTACGCCAGAGGAGAGCGGAAGCTAGGATTTAGCCTGCCGCACGACTTCGCCGCGAAAAACCTGGAATAAGTTTTGACATGATCAACATGATTAACATGATTTGGGCGAGTGTCCCCACGAGCCGCCCTCTGCTGTGCGGAAGGATGGGTTCGGGTTCCATTGCGGAGCGCCGGAAGGGGCAAGTGTCACTTGCCCGGCGGCGGTCACGACGCCATCCCGTAAAAACCTCTGCGTCTCTGCGTCTCTGTGTTAAAAAACTTTCAACTTTCAACGCTCAACTCCCAACACTCAACTTTTTGCTCCCGACTGCGCATGCACAAAACACGCGCTCGACTCGCATGCCCCCTAGCCGATTACCCCGCGCTCATTTTGCACCTTGCTATCTTTTGCGATTCCCGTATACTACAGCACCACTCGCGGAAGCCACGGCGATCTTTACGTGCCAGAGCCTTTCCAGGGAGAGGAAGAAAGAGGTGAAACATGACGGTAGCCAAAAAGAGCAAACCTAAAACCACCCCGACCAAGAAGTCGGCTGTCAAAAAACAGGCGGCGTCAAAAACGTCCGGTACACAGACCAAGAAATCGTCGACGGCTAAGAAATCCGCCCCGGCGAAGGAAAAGGCCAAGGCCGCAGCCAAGCCCCCGGTCAAAGCCAAAACCCCGGCCAAAGTCAAAACTCCGGTGAAGGCCAGGGTTAAGACCGTAACCAAAGTCAAAACCAAGACGTCGGCCAAAGCCAAAACCCCAACCAAAGCCAAAACCCCGGTGAAGGCCACGGCCAAGACCACGGCCAAGCCCCCGGTAAAAACCAAAACTGCGGTGAAGGTTGCGGCGAAAATCCCGGCCAAGGCGAAAACCCCGGCCAAAGCAAAAAACCCGGTCAAGACCAAGACTGCGGTCAAAACTAAGACCCCAGTGAAAGTGAAAGCCAAGGCCCCAGCCAAGACTGCGGTCAAGCCTCCGGTCAAAGCCAAGGCCGCAGTGAAAAAGACCGCGCGGCCCTCAGCGGTGAAGTCTGCCGTCAGACCGCAGGCCAAACGTACTGCGACTCGGGCCAAGACCGCCGCAAAACCTGCCCCCAAAGCGGTTTCGCCGGCCAAGAAGCCGGTTAAAAAAGTCGTGGTCCCCGCTCCTGCGGTGCCCGCTCCCGCCGCCACCCCAAAGGCGCCGGCGCGTCCCGCTCGCACTAGAAAACCGCACTTCCGCAAGGGTGACCTTGAGCAGTTCAAAGCCGAACTGCTGACGATGCGTGACCGTATCACCGGCCAGTCCGGCGCCCTGCGTCACGCCGCCCTGCAGCGCCACGACGAGGTTAATCCGGAAGAGGACGGCACTGATGCCTTCATGCGCCTCCAGACGCTGGAGCAGGTCGGCAGCCAGCATCGCGACATCGCCAACATCGACGACGCGCTGCGCTCAATCGAAAAGGGCACCTACGGCATTTGCGATATGTGCGGCGAACTGATCAGCAAGCCGCGCCTTGCGGTGCTGCCCTTCGCCACCAACTGCGTCAAGTGTCAGTCCGAGATGGAACGGCGCATGTCCCGTCGCGGTCGCCGCAGGTAGGCACCCATGCGTGTCCTGCTCTCTGTCGCCCTGCTGACCGCAGTCGACCAACTGACAAAACACTGGGCCGTCGCCCGCCTTAAGCCGATTGGCTCGGTGGCGATCGTGCCCGGTTTTTTCAGTCTCACCTACGTCGAGAACCGGGGAGCCGCCTGGGGCATGCTCGCCGGGCGTCACCTCTTCCTCATCGGCTTCTCGCTTCTCACGCTCGCCTTCCTGTGCTGGCGGCGACGCCAACTCTTCGGCCACCTGCGGGGCGGTCGCATCACCTTCGCCCTGCTCGTGGGCGGCATCCTCGGCAACCTGATCGACCGCATCCGCCTCAACTACGTGGTCGACTTCCTCGACTTCTTCTGGGGACGCCACCACTTTCCGGCCTTTAACGTCGCCGACGCCGCGATCTGCTGCGGCGTCTTTCTCTTCATCCTTACTCAGTGGATTCACGACAGAAAGCATGGCCACCGCCATTAACGCTTCCCCCGCCGCCTGGTTCATCGCAGGCGCAACCGCCACCGGAAAGAGTGCCGTTGCCCAGCAACTCGCCGAGCAAACCGGCCGCGCGATCCTGTCAGCCGACGCCATGCTCGTCTACCGCGGCATGGACATCGGCACGGCGAAACCCGTACCCGCCGAACGTGGCGACGTTCCCTATTTCGGCATTGATCTGGTTTCGCCCGCCGAACCCTTCAGCACCGGCCTCTGGCTCGCCGACGCGCATCACGCCTTCCGCTCCGCGCCCCGCGCCGGCCTCATCGTTGTCGGCGGCACCGGCCTCTACCTCAAGGCACTGACCGAAGGTCTCGACGGCAGCGCTTGCGACCCGGAAGCCCGCGCACGCTGGCAGGCGCTTCACGCTGCAGAAGGTACCGACGCCCTGCGCCGCGCGCTCGAAACCCGCGCTCCCGGCGTGCTCGAGACCCTCGCTGACCCCGCCAACCCGCGCCGTCTGATCCGCGCCCTCGAACACCTCGACGCGCATGACACTGTGCCCGTCCGCCAACAGCGCACGGATGACATCCCGCCAATCCCCGCCCTGCGCATGCCGCGCGAACAGCTCCATGCCCGCATCGCGCGGCGCGTCGACGCCATGTTCGCAGCAGGTCTCATCGACGAGGTCCGCGCCCTGCAGCGCGACACCCCGGCTTGGTCCAAAACCGCACGCCACGCCATCGGCTACGCCGAAGTCCGCGCCCTGCTGGCCGGCGAGATGACACAACCGCAAGCCGCGGAACGTATCGCAGCGCGTACGCGCCAACTCGCCAAACGTCAAGAAACCTGGCTGCGCCATCAGGCGCACGTCGTATGGATCGATATCACAGACGACGACCCGCCCGACGCCGTCGCGCGGCACGTCGCAGAAACTTGGAGGAACCATGGCCCCACACCCGTCACACTCCCCTGAAAATTCCGATGCCCCGCTGACCGTCAAAGAGTTGCCGCGAGCGATGCAGCCGCGCGAAGAGTTCATGGAGCGTGGTGCCGCGAACGTCTCGGACGAGATCCTGCTCGCCATCCTGCTGCGTACCGGCGTACCCGGCAAGAATGTCACGGAACTCGCCCGCGAGCTGCTGCGCCGCTATAAAGGCCTTGCCAACCTCTGCCAGGCCGAATACGATGAGCTGTGCGGACTCGGGATCAAAGGACTTGGCCCTATCAAATGTATGGAACTCGCTGCCGCGTTTGAGATCAGCCGCCGCGCCTTGGTGCACCAGCAACGCCACGGTATCCGCGAAAACGCCCCCCCCGTGCGCGAGCCGGAAAGTATCTACCGCATGCTCGCACCCCTTGCGCGCGGCCTGCAGCAGGAGGTATTCTGGACGGTGCTGCTCAACACCAAGAACCGTGTGATCGGACAGCCGATCGAAACCACGCGCGGCCTGCTCGACACCAGTCCTGTGCATCCGCGCGAGGTCTTCGCAAAAGCCGTGCGCTACAGCGCCGCCTCCGTGATCCTCGCCCACAACCATCCCTCGGGCGACCCCACCCCGTCCAAAGAAGATATCGCCGTCACACGCCGCCTGATCGAAGCCGCGCGCATTCTCGGCATCCGCGTGCTCGACCACCTGATCATCGGCAAGCCCTCCCCGACCTCTCCCGGCTTCATCAGCCTGCGCGAACAGAATCTTGTGAGTTTCGTCTGATCGCGCCTGTTCGCCAGGCTTGCAAAGTGTTGGGAAAGGTAGGAGCAAGGACGAGCAGACGCTCGTCTCCCTGCACCGGTCCGGGAACTGCATCGGTGCCCGGAAATAGTTTCCGATCAACCGCAGCAGCCGTTTGTCCCGCACTTTCCGCGCGATCAGCCGTATCAGGATGTCGTGGTTAGCCTCACCGAAAAACCCTTTCAGGTTGATGTCGGTCACCTACGTTTTCCCATCGCGGACATATCCTTGCGCTTCTTGGGCTTGTACGCTCCGGCCAGCAGTTTGGCGTAGGGGCTGACGAACGCTCATTCGGTGTCGCGCGCGAATTTAGGATTGGCTCCCGCGATGACAAGGGTGACTTCGCCTTTGACCGGCTTGCCGCCGAAGAGCGGGATCAACTCGGTGAGGTAGCCGCGATGTACGCGCTCGTGTACTTTGGTCAGTTCGATGCAGACGGCGGCTTCGCGGTCGCCCAGCACCTCATGCGCTGCCTTGAGCGCGGCACCCACGCGAAACGGCGACTCGAAGCAGATGAGTGTGTGCGGCAGCGTTTTCTCCTCTTCGAAGAAGCGGCGCAACGCGCCGGGCTTGCGCGGCGGGAATCCCTTGAAGGTGTAGCTCGATGTGGAGAGCCCGGACAAGAGCAGTGCGAGGTCCACGGCCGAGGCACCGGGTAGCACGCTGAACGGCACCTTTTCCTGCACGGCACGCCGGATGAGCCGGTAGCCGGGATCGCTGATGCCGGGGTAGCCGCCGTCGGAGCAGAGTACGACGTTGCGACCGGCGGCGACCGCCTGCAAGATGCGCTCGGCGACGCGATCTTCGTTGCCCTGCCGGTATGAGATCATCTCCGGCCGCGGGATGTCGAAAGCGCTGAGCAGCGCCCACGTGCGCCGCGTGTCTTCACACGCGATGAGGTCGGCGCTCTTCAACGCCTCCAGCGCACGCGGGCTCAGGTCCGCGAGGTTGCCGATGGGAGTCGCCACAACGTGAAGCATATTCCCAGCCCCTTGTGTATGCGTGATTCATTCACGGCGTGTGTTAGTGGATGAAGATGATCGTGCCCGCCGGATGAATCACACCCAGCCGGTAAGTGAACGTCGGACCGAAGTAACGCGTGGCCGAGGTGTTTTCAATCGGCCAAGAGGCGGGCGCGGTCTGCGGCAGCGGCCCGGCCGCCGAACCATCGCTGAGCGCAATCCCTTTGTTCCAGCGAATCGCGGGACCGACCGAGGTGATGGGCGTTCCGTCGGCCGCGATGAAGTTGTTGCCGTTCTGCGTGCTGATAATCGCGTAGTCGCCGGGCGGCAGCACCACATGCTTGTCGATCGCGACATAGCGCGCGGCGTAGGAGCCGCTCTGCTCGCTCGGGCTGTCGACCGCCACGGCCGCTTCCGCCAATTTCGGGCCGCCGCGCTGATACAGGGCGACCGTATTGGCTTTGGGGTTTGCATCTGGATCAAACTGCCCCAGCGCGGTGACCGTGATCGTCTCTTCGACGGTGAAGTCCCAGCCGACGCTGAATCTCGTACCGCCCCAGGGACCGTTACCGGGGCTCAGCACGTCCACGGCATGTATGTCGTTCGATACACTGCCGAGCGCGTAGCCGCTCACGGCGAAGAGCGCGAGTTGTTTATCACCCACGCCGGTGGTCGTGATCGTGATTGAACTTAGCTCTTTCTCCCGATCGTCCGCTGTGAGAGTGACACCGCGCTCAGCCATCCAGAGATATTTGGTATAAAAACTACCATCCGGAACTTTTTGGAGTCCGTACCAAGTGAGGCAGCGATCGGCCGGCCCGGGATTCGCGGTCCAGTCCGGATCGCTCCAAGTATCGCTCAGGAAACTTGTGCCGTCGGAGAAATTCAGTCTGACGTTCCAACTCATGCTGCGGGTTGTCTCCAAAAATTGCAGCTTGTGGAACCGGGTGGGATTGACGAGCGTGAGGGTCACGCTACCCGGCCCGCTCAGGTAGACGGCGTTTCTGCTTGTATACGGGGCGAAGCGGAAGATGACGCTGCGGGTATAGCTGCTAGAGAACGTGCGGTTGGTGCCGGGCGCGTCGGCCGGCAGGCCTTGCGTGCTTCCCGCCAGCCCGCGTTCGTAGAAGAGCCAGCCTACCATGTGCGTGCTGGTCGCCGGTGCCGCTTCGTCTTTCCCGATGATCAGATCGTGGTTCCAGCCGTTCACGCTCACGGGCTGCTGTCCGGGTATCACGGCCACGGTGACACTGCTGGTCGGCGAACTCATAACATCGGTCATGTTGGTGACGGTGGCGAAAAGGCGATGGGCACCGGTCGGCAGCGGTCCCAGTTCAATGACAATCGGCGTGGCGGGCCCGCTGGTTCCCGCTTCAGCGAAAGCCTCCGTCCCGCTGTTGGTGTAGACCTGCACCGAATAGGTACCGATCACGTTGGCCACGGTGGCGGTGACGGTGATGGGCGCTGCGGCTGAAACGATCTGCCCGTCTGCCGGATGGGTGATCGTCACAACGGGCGGCGGTATCACCAATTCATACTTGAACGTTGGACCGAAGTAGCGCCAATGGCCGGCATTTTCAATTGGCCACTGAGCTGGCGCGGTCCCGGGCAACGGGCCCGCGGCCGACCCTTCACCGAGTGCGACACCTTTATTCCATAAGATGCCGGGACCGAAGGACGCCTCCGGGGTGCCGCCGCCCGCGATGAAGTTGTTACCGTTCTGCGTGCTGAAAATCACGTAGTGGCCGTTACTCAATACCAGGCTGTCGACGGCCGCGTAGCGTGCCGAATACTGACCGTTCATCTCGGAGGGGCTATCGACGGCCAGGCTGGCTTCAACCAGTTTTTCGCCGGCCCGCCGGTAGAGGGCCACGGTATTGGCTTTGGGTGTCGCATTGGGATCAAACTGCCCGAGCGCCGTCAGGCGGATCGGCTGGGTGACGGTGAAGTCCCATCCGACGCTAAACTGCGTGCCGCCGCTGGGGCCGCCGCCCGCGCTCAGCACATTGACCGCGTTTTTCGCTCCGAAGACCGATTCAATCACGTGTCCGCTCACCGCAAAAAGCGCCAACTGATTGCCGGCGTTACCCGTGGTGAAAAAGGTGATCGACTCCAAAATCTTCTCCTGATCGGCGGCTGGCAAGATGACATCCCGTTGCGCCATCCAGAGATATGCGGAGTAAAAGGTGGTGGTGGAACCGTCCTTCCGTAGTCCGTATGACGTCAGGCAGCGGTCGGCAGGCCCCGGATTCACAATCCAGTCGGGATCACTCCAAGTGTCGGTCGTGAATGTCGTGCCGTCGGCGAAGTTGAGACGCGCATACCAGCTCATGGTGCGCGTCGTCATCAGGAATTGGAGCGACTGGAATTTGGCGGGCGTGACCAGCGTCAGCGTGGCGTTTCTAGGTCCATCCAGATACAGGGCGTTGTTGCCGACATACGGCTGGAAGCGGAATTTTATGCTCGGGTTGCGCGAGCTGGTGATGGTGCGCGGCGTGCCGGACGAATCGGCGGGCAAGCCCTGCGTCCCGCCCGACAATCCTTTTTCATAAAAGTTCCAGCCACCCATGTGGACGCTGTAAGACGGCTCCGGTTCCGTCGCGCCGATGATGAGGTCCTGATTCCATCCGGTCAGGTTGAGCATCTGCTGACCGGGTGCGAGCGCATCCGGCACGACCGAAAAACTGTTCGTCTCGCTGGTGGCAGAGGTTTGCGTATCGGTAACCGTGGCGTAGACGTTGTAAGCGCCGACAGGCAACGTTCCGAGATCCACCGTGTAGGGCGAGGTGGAACCGCCGGTCCCCGCCTCGGCGAATGCGCCTGCGCCGCTGTTGGTATAGACATGCACCGTGTAGGCGCCGCTCGCATTGGCCACGGTGGCGGTCACGCTGACCGGTGCCGATGCGGAGAATACTTGCGCTGGCTTCGGCGCGGTGACCTCAACTGACAGATTGGTGGACAGGTGAAGCGCCGTATCCCAAGCCTGCGCCATGCGCTGATAGCCTTGGGCGTTCGGATGCAGGCCGTCTGCCAGATCCGTGTTGATGTTCAGGGCTTCATACATCGGGACGAAACGAACGTCGCGCCCGAGCGCGCGTTGCCCCTCTACAAGGCCGGGAATCGCCGCATTAAAGGCCTGCACGTCGGCTTCATGGCCCGACATGGGGATGATCGATGCCACATAGAGCGTGACATCGGGCAACAGCGCGTAGATGTGCGTGATGAGATCGTTCAGCCGGGCTGGCGCGTTGGGCATGTCGTAGCCGAGATTGATGTCGTTGCTGCCGATCATCAACAGGATTTTTTGGGGGTTCTGCTTGCCCGGGCCGATCCAAGACGCAAGGTTCTCGTCCAGTCCGGCACGGCCGGTGCCGTTGGTGATCACGTAACCGCTGTGGCCTTCGTGGTGGGCCTGGCCGGCAGTGGTTAGTGTATCCGTTGCGTAGCCCGTTTGAGAGCCGACAAAGGTGAATGTGTCGCCCCGGCCCGTGAGCAATGTGTACAAGGGGTCACGGTAGCCGCCGGCGACCGGAACACCGAGTGTGATCGAATCGCCCATCGGCATGATGGTGCCGAGATTTGCCGCATGCAACACATGCGGTGTCAGTCCAAGCACACCCGCGATCCATACAGCTCTCAGAAGTTTGCCGAAGCAAACACCATTCAATTTCAGCATGGTTTTTTTCATGTTGTCGTGTCCTTTGCGGTTTGACGCGGCCAAGCTTGTACTTGAGGCGCGCGTTCGTGATCCCGGGCCCCTGCGGAGGGCGGCAGTTGCCACAACGCGGAGCACGATTGAAGTTCCTGAATGATGGCCTGTTTAAGCAAGTCGAGCCCGTAACCGGTCAGAGCTGAGACCGGCAGCGCCTGCGGGTGTTTTCCGGCGAGGAGCGGCAACGTCGCGGTGGCGGCTTCCTTGCCGGAAACAGCGCCCTCGGTGTCGCACTTGTTGAGTACCAGCAGATGCGGCACGTCGCCCGCGCCGATCTCTCGCAGCGTGCGGAAGCAGACGTCGATATGGTCGGCTACGCGCGGGTAGGCGGCGTCGACCACGATCAGCAGCAGGTCGGCCTCGATCGCGACGCTGAGGGTGGAGCGAAAGGAGGCGATCAGTCCGTGCGGCAGATTGCGGATGAAGCCGACGGTGTCGGTCAGCAGGATTTCGCGGCTGGGCGCGAGCCAGACTTTGCGCGTCTTGGTGTCGAGTGTGGCGAAGAGGCGGTCGTCCACGTAGGCACCCGCACCGGCGAGCGCGTTGAGGAGCGTTGACTTGCCAGCGTTGGTGTAGCCCACGAGGCAGACGACGGGCCACTCGCGCTTGGTGCGGTCGCGCACGGTTCGCCGTTTTTGGATTGTTACCAGTCGCTTGCGCAGTTCGGCGATGCGCCGCCGCAGCGGCTCGTTGCGCAGACTGAGATGGCTTTCACCGGGGCCGCGCACGTAGGCGCCGCCACCGCCGCCGGCGAAGCGCTGCTGCGATTCGGTGACCGGAATGCGCGAAAGCAGAAATTGGGTCTGAGCCAGTTCGACCTGAAGTTGCGCTTCGGCGGAGCGGGCGCGGCGCGCGAAGATTTCCAGAATCACCTCGGTGCGATCCATCACGCGCACGCCCAGCGCCTTGGCGAGATTGAAGGCTTGGAAGGCGTTCAGTTCGTTGTCGACGACCACGGTGTTCGCGCCGGTTTCTTCGATGAGCGTCTTGAGGTCCTCAACTTTGCCCGAGCCGATCATGGTGCCGCCATCGGGTTTGTCGCGATTCTGGGTCAACTGGCCTGCGACTTCCAGCCCGGCGGTGTCGGCGAGACGTCCCAATTCGAGGAGGGAGTCGGCAGCTTCCAGCGCGTCCATGCGGGCGTGCACGACCTGAATCAGGACGGCGCGCTCGACACGGGCTGTGTCATGCAGCTTCATTCGCGGGGAGGCGCCCAATGGGCGAGCACGGCATCGACAATGGCGCGGGACAGCTCCTTGGCGATGCGCGGGCCGGCATCCTGCATGCCTGTCAGCATATCGCCGTGCGTGAGGAAGGTGGTGTTGGCTTTGATCCGCTGACCGTCGATCAGCAGCTTGCCGGAGCCGCGCTCGACGAGCGTGATCTCGGCCACGAGCGTATAGCGGTACTCCGAGGTGCGTGCGCCGTAGCCGCGGTCGTAGTTGAGCGA
>DAOTMQ010000008.1:0-31177 GCA_035450385.1 Kiritimatiellia bacterium
CGGGCTTCGTGTAGACGTGCTCAGCGGACGAGACATCCTCTTCCACGCCCTTGAGTTGGCCCAACTCGGCCTCGACCACAATGCCCTTGGCGTGGGCGGCGTCCACGACGCGCTTGGTGATCTCGATATTCTTCTCGAGCGGATAGTGCGAGGCATCGATCATCACTGAGCTGTAAACGCCGGAGGCGATGCAGTCCATGCAGGTCTCCTCGTCGCCGTGATCCAGATGCACTGCGAAGACGGCGTCGGGGAAGATCTTGTCGGCTGTGGTCATCAGCGCCTCAAGCATCAGCTTATGCGTATACCCGCGCGCGCCCTTGGAAAGCTGCACGATGAAGGGGGCTTTGCTGTCGACATTGCCTTGGAACAGGCCCATGGTCTGCTCAAGATTGTTGATATTGTACGCGCCGATCGCATACTTGCCGTAAGCGTGCTGGAAAAGTTCTTTTGTGGTGACAATCATGGCTGACTCCTGTAGTTAATCCGGCCGGTCCGGCCTGCGACACACAGGCGCGCCGATACCGCGAAAAGATGGCTCTATACTATACGGTTTGCGGGGCCGGGCGGCAAGCCCAAACCCGGAACCGGAAAAACCGGAAAACGGGCACCGGGAAGGACAACAGCGGGATCCTTGGAGCAAAAGCGTCCTTCCCCCATAGAGAAGCATCCCTCCTGTTCCTCCCCGACACCACCCCCTCTTTGGAGCAACTAAATGCCACTGATCGCATCCACCCGGTTTGGACACAGTAAATGCTATCCCCTGTCACATTCACTTTACCAAGCGAGAAAGAGCAATTTTTTTTCGAAAATCCTCTTGCATCATCCCCGTCCTTCCTTCACTATGCACTCACGCTTGTGTTTCAGGTTATGTCTATGTCATATTCAATCCAGCCGAAAGGTCAGCCATGAACGGTAGTGCCGCAAGTAGCAATTCTGCATCTAAAAGGAACACCGCCGTGAAAAAACACAACTGGAGCAAATTTCTCGCCGCGATGTGCATCGTATTCGCGGCGGGTGCCGCCAGCGCCGTCTCTACCGGGGTGAAAGTGAACGGCGCCCCCCTTGACAATGCCTACCCTTCGTCCGGCCCGGGCTGGTCGTTTCACTCGCCCACGCTCACGCTTTTTGGGGCGGGGCCCTTCACGCTTACGGGCACGAACACGGCGGGCTGGGTGCGCGTCGTCGTCCCGGCGGGTGTGACGAACGCGGTCACGTTCTCGAACCTGTCGCTTCTGGCAACGAACGTATCCCAGTGCGTCTTCGCGCTGGGGACGAACGCTTGCGTTTCGCTTTCCCTCGCGGGAACGAGCACGCTCGCCTCCGGTTCCGGCCACGCGGGCCTTGAGATCGCGGAGGGAGGGACGCTTTCCATCACCAACGCGCTTGGCGACGAAGCAGGCGCGTTGACCGTGACGGGCGGCGACTACGGTGCGGGCATCGGCGGCGGAGACTATGCAGACGGCGGCACGGTGACCCTCAACGGCGGACAGGTCACAGCGATCGGCGGTCTTGGCGCGGCGGGTATCGGCGGCGGTTACTACGGCTACGGCGGCACAATCGAAATCACCGGCGGCACGGTCACGGCAACGGGCGGCATGGAGGGCGGCGCGGGTATCGGCGGCGGTTTCTACGGCGACGGCGGCACAATCAAGATCTCCGGCGGCACGGTCTTCGCCATCAATGACGACTACGGCGCAGGCATCGGCGGTGGCGACTGCGGTGACGGTGGCACGGTCAAGATCTCCGGCGGCACGGTCACGGCAACGGGCGGCATGGAGGGCGGCGCGGGCATCGGCGGCGGTGGCTACGGCGACGGCGGCACAACCGAAATCACCGGCGGCACGGTTGCGGCAACGGGCGGCATAGAGGGTGGCGCGGGCATCGGCGGCGGCAAGCAGGGTTACGGCGGCATGGTCAAGATCACCGGCGGCGTGGTCACGGCAGAGAGCGACATCTACGGTGCGGGCATCGGCGGCGGCTACTACGGCTATGGCGGCACGGTCGAAATCTCCGGCGGCATGGTCACGGCAACAGGCGGCATGGACGGTGGCGCGGGCATCGGCGGCGGCTACGCCCGCGCGGGCGGCACGGTCGCGATCTCCGGCGGCACGGTCTTCGCGCAGGGCGACGGGGGCGGCGCGGATATCGGGCCGGGCTTCGGCGGCACGGGCGCCGTCTCGAACATCTTCACCGGCGGCTCGATCCGTCTTGCCGCCTCGCTCGTGACCCCCGCGCCCAGCAACGGCACGGAGCGCGTCTGGTGCGTGGGGGTGCCTTATCTCTCGCCCGGTGCGGCGATCATCATCACGGCGCTCGATCCCTACGGCGTAAACGACCTTTTTGCCGATGAAAACGGCAGGCTCTACCTCTGGCTGCCCAACGGCGAATACACCTTCTCGGCGGGCGGCGAGGACTACGAGGCGACCGTCGCCGATGCGGACACGGCGGCGCTCTTTCCGGGGTACACCCCGTACATCACCTTCTCGAGCACGAACACCTTCACCATCACACCGCAGAAAGTCTCGTGGAACGGGGCGCTTTACGCCTCCACCGACACAACGAACTGGGTGAACTTCACCACCCTGGGCGTAGAAGCGGCGGACAACGGATCCGGCGAGTACAGACTCTACCTCTGCGGGGTGAGCAACACCCACATTACCGGTGCCGCTGATTCACTCGCCTGGACGATTACTGCTGAAGGGAAGGTCGCCTGCTCCGGCAACATCGAGACCCTGCTCGACCATGAGATCGTGACCAACGGCGAGCATCCGGCGATGGATGCGTATTGCTTCGCGAACCTCTTCAAGGGCTGTACGGCGCTTATCAACGCGCCGACGCTTTGGGCGACGAAACTATTCGATTCCTGTTACTACAACATGTTCAACAGTTGCACGGGGTTGACGGAGGCACCGGCGCTGACGGCCATAATGCTGGCTACCAACTGCTACAACGGCATGTTCTGCGGCTGCACGGGGCTGGCGCAGGCGCCGGAGCTGCCCGCCACGACGCTGGCCACCGCCTGCTACGGTTACATGTTCTACAACTGCACGGGGCTGACGGAAGCGCCAGCGCTGCCGGCCACGACGCTGGCCGACAGGTGCTACGACTACATGTTCCGCGGCTGCACGGGGCTGACGCAGGCACCGGAACTGCCGGCGACGAATCTCTCCAATTACTGTTACTACAATCTGTTCAACAGATGCACGGGACTGACGGAACCACCGGCGCTGCCCGCCACGATGCTGGCCGAGAAGTGCTACGACGGCATGTTCAGTTTCTGCACGGGGCTGACGAACGTACCGGCGCTGCCCGCCACGACGCTGGCACCCTACTGTTACAGCTACATGTTCCAGGGCTGCACGGAGCTGAGGCGCTTGCCGGTGCTGCCGGCAACGAATCTGGCCAATTCCTGCTACCAGTACATGTTCAACAACTGCACGGGCATCGATCTCAACACTGCGCCCCCCGGAACGCCGTGGAGCATCCCCGCCGATGCGGTAGAAGCAACGAACTGGAACACCAACATGTTCGCCGGCACGGGCGGCTCTTTCAAAGGCTCCCCGAAAACCGGCACCCCGTATTACTACGTGATGCCGCTGCCTCCGGGATTCAGGCCCAGCATCGCCTTCTCGAGCGCGGACCCCTTCAATATCACGCCGCAGGCCAATTCGTGGAACGGGAGGCTTTACTGTTCCACCGACACGACGAACTGGGTGGAATTCACCGCCGCAGGCGCGGAAGCGGCGGACAACGGCTCCGGCGAGCACAAACTCTACCTCTGCGGGTTGGGCAACACCCACATTACCGGTGCCCCCGACACCCCCCCCTGGAAAATTACCGCAGACGGGGCGGTCGCCTGCTCTGGTAACATTGAGCTTTTGCTCGACCATGAGATGGCGGCCAACGGCGAGCATCCAACGATGAATCCCTACTGCTTCGCGCTCCTCTTCAAGGACTGTGCGGCGCTCATCAGCACGCCGTCGCTCCCGGCCACGAATCTGGCCGACTTCTGCTATAACGGCATGTTCCAAAACTGCACAGGCCTGACGAATGCGCCGTCGCTCCCGGCCACGACACTAGCCGGTTCCTGTTACGGCAGCATGTTCTCCGGCTGCACGGGGCTGACGAGCACACCAACGCTGCCCGCCACGACGCTGGCCAACGCTTGCTATATCTTTATGTTCCACGGTTGCGCGAGCCTGACGCAGGCACCGGAACTGCCGGTGTTGACGCTGGCCGACAAATGCTACCAATACATGTTCCAAGGCTGCACGGGGCTGACGCGGCCACCGGCGCTCCCGGCCACGACGCTGGCTGATTGCTGTTACCAGCACATGTTCAGCGACTGCACGGGACTGACGAACGCACCGGCGCTGCCGGCCACGACGCTGGCCGAATCCTGCTACCGCGGCATGTTCTCCAGTTGCACAAACCTGACGCAGGCACCCGTGCTGCCGGCCACGACACTGGCACCCTATTGCTACGCCTATATGTTCTCCAGTTGCACAAGCCTGACGCAGGCACCAGCGCTGTCCGCCACGACGCTGGCCACCTCCTGTTACGGTTACATGTTCTACAACTGCACGGGGCTGACGAGCGCGCCGAAATTGTCGGCCATGAATCTGGCCGCATCCTGCTATGGACGCATGTTCCACGGCTGCACGGGGCTGACGCAAACGCCGACGCTGCCCGCCACAACGCTGGCCGAAGCCTGCTACGGCTACATGTTCTACAACTGCACGGGGCTGACGAACGCGCCAACGTTGTCGGCCATGAATCTGGCCGCATCCTGCTATGAGCGCATGTTCCACGGTTGCACGGAGTTGACGCGCTTGCCGGATCTGCCGGCCACGACGCTGGCCAACTATTGCTACAGAGGAATGTTCGAAAACTGTACGGTCATCAGGCTGTACACCGAGGGCTATGGAACGCCGTGGAGTATCCCCACCAACGCGATTTCCGCAACGGGTTGGAACGCCAGCATGTTCGCCGGCACGAGCGGCAGCTTCACCGGCGACCCGGCAATCGGCACCACGTACTACTACGTGACGCCGCCGCCCCGGGGCTCGGATGCGTACATCACCTTCTCGAGCGCGGACGCCTTCAAGGTCAAGCCGCGGGATACCGCGAGGTGGAGAGGGAGGTTTTACACCTCCACCGACACGACGAACTGGGTGGCCTTCACCATCGCAGGCGCGGATGCGGCGGACAACGGCTCCGGAAAGTACAAGCTGTACATCTGCGGGACGGGCAACACATACATAACCGGTGCCTATGATGCACCCGGCTGGGAAATTATCGCCGACGGGACGGTCGCCTGCTCCGGCAACATCGAGACCCTGCTCGACTATGCGAAGGTGATCAACGGCGAGCATCCGGCAATGGCCGAATGGTGCTTCGGGAACCTCTTCGATGACTGTACGGCACTCATCAGCGCGCCGGCGCTGCCGGCCGTGACGCTGACCAATCACTGCTACAGGCACATGTTCTCCGGCTGCACGGGGCTGATACAGGCACCGGCGCTGCCCGCCACGACGCTGGCCCCCTCCTGTTATGACCACATGTTCGTCAACTGCACGGGGCTGATACAGGCACCGGCGCTGCCCGCCATGACGCTGGCCAATTGGTGCTACGGCAACATGTTCCGAGGCTGTAAAGGACTGACGCGCTTGCCGGTGTTGCCGGCGACAAACCTGACCTATCGCTGCTACTACTTCATGTTCACCGACTGCACGGGCATCAAGCTGAATACCGAAGGCCCTGGAACGCCGTGGAGCATCCCCGCCAACGCGATTTCCGCAACGGACTGGAACACCAGCATGTTTTTCGGCACGGGCGGCACCTTCAAAGATCCCCCGGTGATCGGCACCACGTACTACTACGTGACGCCGCTGCCTCCGGGGTACAAGCCCTGCATCATCTTCTCGAGCGCGGACACCTTCAAGGTCACGCCGCAGACCGATTCGTGGGACGGGGGGCTTTATTGCTCCATCGACGCGACGAACTGGTCCTTCTTCACCACGAACGGCGCGACCGCAGTGAGCAACGGCTCCGGCGAGTACAGACTCTACCTCTGCGGGGTGAGCAACAGCTACATGACCGGCACTGGTGCCACGCCCGGCTGGACGATTCATGCCGCAAGGGGGACGGTCGCCTGCTCCGGCAACATCGAGGCCCTGCTCGACTACGCGAAGGTGACTAATGGCCTGCATCCGGTAATGGCCGACTACTGCTTCGCGAACCTCTTTGAGAACTGCACGGCGCTCAACAGCGCACCGTCGCTGTCGGCCACAACGCTGGCCAACTCCTGCTACTACTTCATGTTCGCCGGCTGCACAGGACTGACGAACGCACCGTCGCTACCGTCCATGACGCTGACCGACTCCTGCTACGACCACATGTTCCGCGGCTGCACAGCGCTGACGCAGGCACCGTCGCTGCCGGCGAAGACGCTGGCCAACTCCTGCTACGGCTTCATGTTCAGCGGTTGCACAGGACTGACAAGCTTGCCGTCGCTGCCGGCGACGACGCTGGCCCCCTTCTGCTACAACAACATGTTCAAAGGTTGCACGGAGCTGACGCGCTTGCCGGTGCTGCCGGCCAAGAATCTGGCCAATTCCTGCTATCAATGCATGTTCTCCGGCTGCACGGGCATCGAGCTGAACACCGAAGGCCTCGGAATGCCGTGGAGCATCCCCACCAATGCGGTAGAAGCAACGAACTGGAACGCCGGCATGTTCTCCAGCACGGGCGGCAGCTTCACCGGCGATCCGGAGATCGGCACCACGTACTACTACGTGTCGCCACCGCCTCCGGGGTACAAGCCCTGCATCACCTTCTCGAGCGCGAACACCTTTGGGGTCACGCCGCAGCAGGCCTCATGGAACGGAATGCTTTACTATTCCATCGACGCGACGAACTGGTCAATCTTTGGCACCGCAGGCGCGAACGCGGTGAACAACGGCGCCGGGGAGTACAAGCTCTACCTCTGTGGGTCGGGCAACTCCAACATTACGGGCTCTGCCGTTGCGCCCAGTTGGACGATTAACGCCGCTAAGGGGACGGTCGCCTGTTCCGGCAACATCGAGGCCCTGCTCGACTACGCGAAGGTGACTAATGGCCTGCATCCGGTAATGGCCGACTACTGCTTCGCGAACCTCTTTGAGAACTGCACGGCGCTCAACAGCGCACCGTCGCTGCCAGCCACGACGCTGGCCAAATCCTGCTACGGCTTCATGTTCGCCGGCTGTACAGGGCTGGCGCAGGCACCCGCGCTGCCGTCCGAGACGCTGGCCGCCTCATGCTACGTTTACATGTTCGAGGACTGCACGACGCTGACGCAGGCACCGTCGCTGCCCGCCACAACGCTGACCAACTCCTGCTACGGCTTCATGTTCAGCGGTTGCACAGGACTGACGCGCCTGCCGGAACTGCCGGCCACGACGCTGGCCCCCTTCTGCTACAACAACATGTTCAGCGGTTGCACAGGACTGACGCGCTTGCCGGTGCTGCCGGCCACGAATCTGGCCAACAACTGCTATCAATACATGTTCTCCGGCTGCACGGGCATCGAGCTGAACACCGAAGGCCCAGGCCTGGAATGGGGCATCCCCGACGACGCGGTGGAAGCGCCGGGCTTGGGCATCGGCATGTTCAACGGCACGAGCGGCAGCTTCACCGGCGCCCCGGAGGTCGGCGCCATCTATTACCTCGCGTCAGGCAACCCCGACGCGCCGCTCTTCCCAACGGACGGCACAGCGCTCGTCTTCGACGGCGCCACGCTCTCCATCAAGATCGTCAACGCGGAAAGCGGCCTCTGGTACACGCTCTACGCGGTGGACGATCTCAGAGAAACAGACTGGACTAAAATCGACAGCGTCCGCGCGACAGGCAGCGAAGTCGTTTTCACGATGGACCTCGACATGATGACCGCACCACGCCGCTTCTTCAAGGTGGCGGTCAGCCTCACCGCGCCCTAGGCGCTGTGAGGCGCGGAGGTAAGAGGTAATCCTAAAAAGAGCAGTTGAACCTTCAACTCTCTTTGGTTTCAAGGTTTCAAGGTTTCTGGTTTCATCCAAATCGGGATCGGGATCGCTATCGCTATCGGGATCGATGACGTTTTGTTTGCTTGCGAGGCGGCGGTTTCGGGGAAACCGCCCTACCGACGGGCAGGGATGCCCGCGTTCCCGACACCGCAGGTCGCAAATCGCCGACGACTAAGGGACAGGTGTTTTAGATGACTTTACCTGATGTGGTTGGTTTGGAGGAAATCTTATCAGGAAACGCTGGGAAACAAAACATTTATTTGCGGATAAGCCCTAAGTGTGAACGACTAAGTGTTTCCGCGCATAGCGCGGCTCTTGTCGCCGCACTCCAATCGTCTAAAAACCTGTCCCTTTGTCGTCCGCCCCCTTGTCGTCCTGATTTCATGAAGTTTCATGTTTTTCATGGTTCCGCTTTCACACTTCAGCGTTCGGCGTTCGGGGGCGAAGCCCATCAAGTGCGCAAATGACCCACGGATATGACATGGATGCCGTCGGGACGCGTATAACTCGCCTGTCCGCCCGTGACGATGCAAAGCGCGGCAAGATGCCCGAGCCTCCGGTTCGTCAGGCGAGTGCGCAACTTGCCGAAGTTCACAACGGCTTCCTCAATCGCCTTTTCACCGCCAAGCTTGACTTCAACGCCGATCCACTCGCCATCGCGCCGCTCAACGATGGCATCAATCTCAAGCCCAGTGGAGTCGCGATAGTGAAAGACCCTGGCGTCCACAACATCGGCATACACCCGCAAATCCCTGACAACCATCGATTCGAACAGCAAGCCCATCGCGTTCAGGTCTTCCAGCAAACTGTCGGCGGAAGCCCCAAGCGCGGCGGTGGCTAACGAGGGGTCGACGAAATGCCACTTGGGCTTAATCCGGGTTTGGATGCTTGACCGGATGTGTGGCTTCCACGCCGGCAACTCTTCCAACACGAAAATGCGGGTCAGTTGATCCAGATATTTTCTGACCGTCGGCACGGAGAGGTTGCCCGAAGGGATCTCAGCCTCGGCCGCCAATTTCTGGAGCGCGGCTTCCGTGGACGTGTTTCGTGCCAGAGCCTTCAGCAAAGCGGTCATGCGGATGGGGTCGGGCCGCCCGTTCAGCGTACGAAGGTCAACATCCGCGAGGTTGTCCACATAGTCCGTTAGCGCGTCCATTGCGGCGGCGGCGTTCAGCCTCTGCAACGCCGGCCAACCGCCTTTAACGATGAGTTCGGCGTATTCGGACACCGTAGGGCCGCCCATGCCGCCAACGGAAACATCTTTTGAAAACAAATCGGTCAACCGGACCTGCCCGGTACTGACTGATTGTTCGAGCAGCGTCATCGGACGCAGTGTCAGACGCGCCATGCGTCCCGCTCCGGCATGCCGGGTCTGATCCTCAGCCGGCGCAGCAGAACCCGTGAGGATGAATTGGCCGGGCTGACCGCGCGCGTCGATCTCGGCACGGATGGAATTCCAGATAGAGGGTGCCAGTTGCCACTCGTCAATCAATCGAGGCACCGGGCCTGACAAAAGCGTCTCGGGGGTCAGTTCAGCCGCGCGTATTAATTCCTGGCGTTGATCCAAGCGAACCGAACTCTTGGCGTGGTGCAACGCCGTGGTCGTCTTACCGACAGCCCGCGGCCCCCGGAGCACGACGGCTCCGATCGTCTGTAATTTTCGCGCGATCAAGGAATCGAGCAACCTCGGCTTGTATGCGTTCATGCGTCCAGAGTACCACATCGTTTTCGATTTTGCAACGTTCACGATTTCTGTTTTAAAACGAATGCGGTTTGCGTTTTGCAACGAATATGGCTTGTGTTTTGCAACTCGGCAAGACGCCAAAAACGAAGAGCACAAATAGCATTTGTAACCGACTAAGTGTTTGCGACTAAGTGTTTCCGCGCATAGCGCGGCTCTTGTCGCCGAGGAGACAAAGGACAGGTAATTTGAAACGCTTTGGTTTCTGGTTTCAAGGTTTCATGGTTTCATCCAAATCGGGATCGCTATCGCTATCGGGATCGATGACGTTTTGTTTGCTTGCGAGGCGGCGGTTTCGGGGAAACCGCCCTACCGACGGGCGGAGATGCCCGCGTTCCCGACACCGCAGGTCGCAAGTCGCAAGTCGCGGGTCAACGGGAGGGGCAAGCGTGCCGCGCGTAGCGCGGTCGCGGTCAGCGCGGCACGCGCTCGCTGAAGTAGGCGGCAGCGGCGGGCGTGAGGCGTTTCTCTTTCTCAAGGTCGGCGATGATGGCGCGCACGGCGCGGCGCTCGAGGTCGCGGCGTTTGTCGGCCGATTCCTCGCTCTGTTGCCCGGCCTCGACCAGAACATCAAGCCGCTGCAACGACAGGCGGCACCGCGCAAACGCCTCTGCGACAGCGGGCGGCAGCGGCAGCGTGCCGCTGTCAATGCCGATGCGCTCGCGTTCGGCGGGCGGAAAGATGGAGAGCGGCAAGGTGCGCGTGGCACCCCCCGGCATACGGAAGGTGACGCGCTGGAGATCGGCGGTAACCAGTGTGCCGACCAGCACATGCCCCGCGTGGTTGGTGTAACTTTGCGGCGGTGCGTCGGCAACGGTGTTTGTCGCGGCCGGGGCGGCAAACGCGGCACACGCCAGCATCATCATCGCGACAAAGCTCGTAGTAAAGTTGATGAGAAATTTGAAATTTGAAATTTGAAATTTGGGGCTTCGGCAAAGCAGGTGCCATGCGGCTACCGCTTTTTCGATACCGATACCGATAGCGATACCGATAGCGATAGCGATACCGATGGCTAAGCCCTCCGGCCAAATCACAAATCTAAAATCACAAATCACAAATTCCTCCGGCCACTAGCAACTAGCGGACTTCTTCTCACTCCACCACGATCTGATAGAAGCGGGCCGCGTCTTCTGGAACCAGATAGAGGGTGACGGCCGCGGCTTGGTCGCTTGGGGTGTGCAGATAAGTCTGTGTGCCCGTTGCGGCAGGATCGACCCGGAAGGGCTCGCGGCCGGCATCGCGCATGGCGGCGAGGTCGGCCGTGGCCTTGACCGAGTAGGTGCGGCCGGCGGCGGTTACAAACGTGATGGCGAAGAGACCGTCGCCCGTCGTGCCGGAGTTGTAGGCGCTGGCGGCGGTGATGACGAGCCTGTCGGCGGCATTGAGCGGGTCGGTGCCGGCCAGGAACTCGGCGCGGTTGGTAAAGCCGTCGCCATCGGTGTCGGCTTCGGGGTCGTAGGAGCCGGGGAGCCCTTGCAAGTACATCAGGTACGAGATGTAATCCTCATACTGATCGGGGATGCCGTTTTCATTGGCGTCAACGGAGAGCGAGAAGTTGACGATGCTGATCCCGCCGGGTTCGCTCACCACCGCTTTGTTGGCCGGGACGAGGCTGGTGTAGGTCGTGCCCACGCCATCGTAGACTTCGAAAACCAAGCTCTCGCCGGTTGTGGCGTAACCCGTGGCGGGCGCGCTGGCAACGGGGACGGTGAGGCGGTAGTTGTAGGGCGACTCGTCGGCGATGCGGATGCCGGTCTTGGCCAGCAGCACGCCGCCGAGGCTCTTGACGCGGATCTCCACCAAGGCGTTGGTGCCGTATGGTGTGCCGGAGTAGTTGCTGACCTTGCCGACAAACGTATAGGGCGGCAGAGCGCCCGCCTGCCCGAAAGCGTGGGTGGCAGCGGCGAGGGAGAAGAACAGCGCAACGCGCGCCAGCAGGCGCATGACGCCGGTTCCGGCGCGCGCGTACTCATTCCGGTGGTCGTTTTTAATTCGTTTCATGGCTAGTTCCCCGAGTGGGAGTAGGTCTTGAGGCCGAGGCGGATGTCGGTGACTCCGGAGAGGTCCACGATGCCGTCGCGGTTGGCGTCCTTGCCGTTGATGAATGTCCGCAGCGCATCGTCGCGGTTGGCGTTGAGCGTGCCCGCCGGGATGATCAGGAGCCAGCGGGTGTTCCACGCGCTGCGGCCGACGAGGCGCGGGCAGTCGAGATAGGCGGACGAGGTGCCGCCGGCGCCGAAGTAGGCGCGGAAGGAGGGATACTTGCGGATGCGCGCGGCGAGATCGACGCCGCCGGTGTAGCCGTCGTAGAGCGGCATCCAGTCGGGATTATCGAGGTGCGTGCTGCCGACGGTGTAGGGCAGCGGCACGACCTGATCGACGATGCGGTAGGAGAGCACCGTGCCGTCTTCCAGCCCCGGCGCGCGCATGCGGTCGTCGCCGATGGGAATCAGATAGACGGTGGGGGTCAGCGCGAAGGGCGCGGTTCCGGTGTAGCCGTTGAGCTTCTCGTTGTAGCCGTCGAAGAAGATGCCGGCCTCCGCGATTTTCGTCGCGAAATACGTGGAGTCCAAGGCGCTGTCCTCGCCCGCCAAATCGTTGCCGAAGAAGTTCTTGGCAAAGTCGATCGTGGAGGAGAAGGGGATCGCGAGGCCGGGCTCCTGCGTCTGGAGTCCGCCGATGGCTTGGAAGGGCTGGCAGTAGCGCCGGTACTCGGGCAGTGTGAGGAGGTTGTCCACCCAGTATTTGGCCAGTTCGGTCTTCCAGGCGCCGTCGCCCTCCGGGCCGGGCAGGATGCGGAAGAGTTCCTTGCGCAGCGAGAACCAGGTGGCGTAAGGCTGCGGGTTGTTGATGCCGAGGCGCGTCTTGAGGACAAGCCAGTTGGCGTCCATGCGGGCCATGATGTCGGCGAGGCCGGGATCGCCAACGCCGCCGCCGGTGACCGGGTTGCCGTCGGCGTCGAACACGCCGAGCGCGCGGGCGCCGATGATGTCCCGGAGAAAGGCGTCGCCGGCCTCGGGGTCGGAGGCGAGCAGCCCGGTCTCGTAGTCATAAGCCTTGGCCGCCAGATAGACGTATTTCTGGGCGAGGTCGAAGGCGGCCGAGTAGCGCGCGAGCGACTCGTTGCGGGTCTGGCGGAAGAACATGTTGTGATAGCGGAGCTTGGTGAGGGCGACCGCGGCCTGCTGGCGCTCCAGCTCGCGCGACTCGAGCAGGCGCTGCGCCTTGGCCACGACCACCTCGAACGCGGCCTGCGCGGCGAGCATCTCGCCCCAGGCCGACTCGAGCTCGTCACGGGCCGCAATCTGCATGTTAAAGGCTTCCACGACTGACATGGTTATGGCGTTAATTTCCGCAAAATAGCCGACGGCCGAACCGAACATATCGAGAAGCCCTTGCATGGTCGCCTGGGGGACGTCGGCGATGAGCTGATTCTTAGTTATAAGTCTTGTTCCGAAGAGCGTTCGTGTGGTGGTTTGTTCAATCGGTTCCATCGCGCTCAAAATAATTGCGGCGGGATCGACAATGGCACCGCCCAAACCACCACCGGCGACTCTTGGGAAGACTTTGCTTCTCGTGTTGCTGGTCGCCAAGACCGTGCCGAGCATCATCTCGTTCCGGTTGAGAGCCTTCTTGAGAACATGGATCCTGAAGGCCATAGCCGTGCGAACGGCAATCAAGGCTTCGGCAATACTGGCTTTGGCTATCGCGAGCGAGCGTGAATCCTTGGCGGCTTCCAGTCCGGCCTCGAGGCCCATCGTCCGCAACTGGTAGAGGTAGATGGCGCGCTTGACCTTGGCGTAGGCCTGAAGGTAGTTGCCGTAGGCCTGCTGGATCTCGCCCGGTGCGCGCCGGGCGCCGGTGACGCTCTCGGGCTTCAGTACCAGGCCGCTGGCGGAGAAGGCCAGGGAGAACCGGTTCGTGCCTACGCAGGAGCCAAAGGGCCCGCTGAACAAGTGCTCGGCGACAGGGGTGAGGCTGAAGATATAGGTTTCGGTGCTCTTGGTGTCTTCCACGCCGGTGAGCCCGTAGGGCGCGAGATCCATCCACATGTAATGAATCAAATCAGGCCCGTCATAGCCCTGCGGGTAAGTGCCGGAGGGGCCGATATCACCGGAGTAGGGATAGCCGAAGAGGGCGATAAGATCGTTTTTATAGGTGAGCTCCATGGTGTCGAGCTGGTTGGCGTAACCGGCGCGCGCGTCTTCGATCTGGCGCAGGCGGGAACCATTCTCCTGCGCCTCGTTAAGGATGGTGGCGGCGTTTTTGAGCGCGACGCGGGCGCGGTCGCGGATCTGCTCGAAATGGGTCGCGCCCGCCTCATTTTCGCCGAGCGGCGAGAGATCGAAGGGGATGGCCCCCTCGGACAGGCCGAGCGGGTTCAGGCCGCGGTCCATCGCGTCGGTCTTGGTCTGGATCTGGCGGACGCACTCGGCGAGTTCGCTGAGTTCCGTCACGCTGCCGCGGTCGATGCGCAGCAAGCCCTGATCGTTGAGCGTCTCCTGCGCGGCCGAAATCTGGATCATGTGCCAGAAAACGTTGTTTGGTTTCCAGGCGAGGCCGGAAGCTTCGTCGATGAGCACGGTGTCGTCATCGGCAGAGGTTGTTGTCATGGGCAGGGAGGAGACGAGCCCCTGCGTGACGGGGGAGACCTTCTCCCACCCGGCGATGAGCGCCTCGTCGGAGCGCTCGTTAGTCCAGAAGCGGAAGTTGGCGAGCGCCCCCTTGTGGTGCAGTCCGGCGAAGATGTAGCCGCCCGCCAGGCCGGGCATGGTGCCGATGTCGAGCGTGCAGGAGGCGATCTTGGTGCTGTTGGCGTCGAAGACGCGCAGATCGACGCTCTCCGTGTCCCCCCGGTGGCTGAGCGCCGCGAGGTATGCCCGGCCGGGCACGAGAGCCACGGGCGCGGTATCAAAGGCCCAGACGGTGACGGTAACGTAGTTGGTCACCAAGGTGCCATCCACATCGACGATCTCCAATGCGTTGGTGTTCAGGCGAACGCCAAGGGTTCCGTCGGGGGAGAGACGCACTTGGAGCATCTGTTTGATTGTCTCGCCCATCCAAGTGATCAGGGAGGCATCGGTGTCGGGCTGCGCGTCAGGCTGCAGGCGGAATTCCAGCGTCCAACTCGCGGCCGCATTTGTAGTGGTGGCGCTGGCGGGAAGCTCGCCCCTCAAAATCGAGTCGCCGGTGAAATGCATGCTGTAGGTGTTGGTGAGACCGCCGGCCTCGGGGAGCAGGGAGTTGGCGACGACCCAGTTGCAGAGGGCGCCGTAGCCGCCGCGGGAGGCCCATTCGCCGTAGCCGAAGGCGCGCGAGGCGTCGCTGTCGAGATAACCCGCGCCGGCGTCGGCCTCCTTCCACGCCTTGCGTGCGGTACGGTCCACGACATCGACCGCGGTGCGGGCCACATTGGCGGCGGCCTTGGCAAAGGTGGACTCGTCGTAGTAGTCGACGTTCACCACGTTGTCGGCAACGACCATCTCGCCCATGGCAGGCACGCCCCAACTGAAAAAGGGATTGCGCAGCAGACGGTAGTAGCCAGCCAACGCGGAGAGATAGTGGCCATAGGCGTCGCCGTGGCCTTGCGGGAAGGCGGTGGCGGCCTGCTGGTAGTCAATGGTGGCGGTCTTTTCGCCGCTGATGTTGTAGTTCACGGCGTAGGCCACCTCGCCGGCGGTGATGCCGCGCGTGAAGTTCCAGACGAGGCGGTTGTAGTAGGGGCCGATGGTGGTGCCGGGCGCGTTGGCGCCGGAGCGGCCGCGCAGGAGCGCCAGCTCCTCTTCGAGCAGGTTGGGGAGCTGGTTGTCGAAGCAGAAAAGCCCGCTTGCGATCGCGCCATAGTCGTAGCCGAGACCGAGGCCGCCCTCGAGCACGCCATAGTTGGCGCCGATGGCGATGGTGGGGTTCATGGCGTCGGTATAGGCCTCGTCGCCCAGAACGGTGTAGAGGTCGGCCAGGCGCTGGACGGCGAGGAGGAGCTGCTTGTTGGCGTCGCCGTCGTTGGTGCGCTGCAGCAGGCTCATCGTCTCGGCCTTGTTGAGGACGGTCTGGTAGAGCTGGATCAGACCGACATTGAGGAGGTTGTCCTGGTTGAGGGCCACGTCGCCCTCGTAGGGTGCGCCAGCCTGTCGGATCATGGAGACGGCATCCTCGGCCTCGTTCTCGTAGAGGTCCTGCATACGCTGTGTGAAAGGCGTGACGTTGTTCAGCACGCGCTGCACCCAGCCCTCGGCCAGCGCGGGCGGCGCGCACCACGCGCTCCACTGGTCGCCCATTATGGCGTGGGCAGGGGTGCCGGGCGCGGCGCGGTAGCGCATGATGTAGTAGGTGTTGACCATGTTGGCGAGGGTGTCACCTTGGGCGCCGATGACGAAGCGGGTGAGTCCGGCCGTGTCGGGGAAGCGCGCCTGATAGGCGTTGTCGTAATCGGTGGGGATGGTGCCGTTGGGGTTGGGCGTGGCCTTCTTCCACTGGAACAGGTAGTCGTCGGCCTGCCCCGCGAAGGGCTCCTCGTAAAGCACCGAGAGCTGCTGCGAAAGGAGGTTGAGCGGATCCTCGCGGGTGACGACGCGTCCGGTGAAGTAGCGCGGCACCACGCGCAACACCTGCATCGAGATGGGGTCGCCGGGGCTCACGCCGGTGGCGCGGTTGGTGGCGTCGTTCTCGATGAGCACCACGTAGTTGGTCGCGCCCATGGCGGTAAGCGCATAGTGGTCGGTGGGGATATAGTCGATCCGCAGGTCGGTCGTGTTTACGAAGTAGGTGTCTGTAGGCACCACCGGCTTGGTGGCCAAGGCGTTCACGGCGTCCTCCCACGCCTTCCAGGCGTTGCCCGTGCGCAGCGATGGATCCACCAGCTCGCGGATCGTCTGGCGCTCCGCGTCGGAGAGGACGTTCACATGGAGCAGCTCGACGCCGCCGGGATTATCCTCCTTGGCGCCGATGCAGACGAGGGTTCTGGCAACGGGATCGATATAGACGCGGGAACTGATGGCAGGCGAAATGTCCTGAAACCAGTATTTCCCCTTTCTGCTCAGGAGTTTCTCATTCGAGCCGGTCTTGAGGCCGAGGGCGGCGAGGTGGTTCGGGTCGAACGCGACCTCCTGCGCCACGGTCGGGTCATAGAGCAGGACGGTGTCGGAGTCCTTTGCGGGGTCGGGGTAGACCACGGCCATGCTCTTGGCGTTCCAGACCTCGGGAAGACCGCCGGCGGGCAGCGTGAGCGTCTGGCCGATCGCCATCTCGGGGACCTCTTTCGGCCATGTGATGCGCCAAGTCCAGCAGGCGGGAGGCGCGGAGTTGGGGTTGGGCGTGTGGCCGCCCAACTGCGAGAGCCACGGGATGGGGGCGCCAACCGCAGGCTGCTCATTCGTGGACAGACTCGGGAACCAGAACCCCTCCTGCATGGGGTAGTACATGTGGATCGGCAGGGTGCCGGCGCAACGGGCCCACACCTGCCTCTTGCGGTCGCGGAAGCCGCAGGGCTCGGACTGGCCCTCCGGCGGCGGATCCCAGTAGGTGTCGTCGAGCCACGGATCATCAAGGTAGTCGAGCGGGTGGGGGCCGGGAAGCTGCAGACCGGCGACGCAGTTGGCCGCCAGTTCCGGATAGACGGAGTTGGTCAGGACCACCGCGAAGTACTGCATGCGTGCGCGGCCATCCTTCTCGTATTGGATCAGGACGCCGGGGGGGGAGCTGTTCGTGGTGTTGAGATCGCAACGCAGGGCCCAGACCACGTGACCGCCGCTGCCGGCGCGGACGAAGGCGTGTTCCTCGTTGGGGTTGTAGCCGATGCCGGCGCGATCAGGCTGCGCGTAGACGATCGGTGTGTCGTCCGCGTCGATGATGCCAGCGCCCATGGCGGGGGCGCCCGGGGTACGCAGCAGCACGTTGCGGCAGACGCAGGGGTAGTTGTGCAGGCGCTCGTAGGCGGTGCGCAGGTTCGACCCGGGCACCACGTTCAAGTCGCGTCCATCCTCGAAGGCAAAGTAGCCCGTCAGACCGTGATCCGTCTCAACGGGTTTCCGGTAGGCGAGCGTCCTGAACGCCTCGGCGTCGAACGGCTTGTTCCAGAAAGAGATCTCCGCGATCTCGCGGTTCGGCCTTGCCTCCTCCGCCCGGGCGGCACCGAGAAAGCCGCTGTCCAGGCTGGCGTCGAATTCGCAGATGCTGAAAGCCGGAAGGTCGCGCGTAAGGGCGAGCTGGCCGTCGAGATAGAGGCGGAAGGTCGTGCCGGAGCGTGCCAGCCCGACGCTCATCCACTGGAAGGGGTCACCCAACTGCCGGTCAACCACCGCGATCTCTTTGGCTATCGTGCCGGGACCCTCGAGCATCAGGCGGTATGTCTCCTTGGCGGGAGTCCCGGGGATCACTTTCGCGGCAATGGAGAGAGAGAAGGGAAGATTGCCGCCGCCCCGGAGGTTGAGGAGCTGCCCATAGCCGGCCGCCGAGTCGCAGGCGCGTGTCCAGAAATGGATGGCGCCGCCATCCTGGGTGAAGTAGGCACGCTTGGGAAGCTCCATGCAGGAGTTGGTTGAATCGAAAACGAGCGCGCCGCCCTGCTCGTAGATGGTTTCGTTGGCACTCCCCAACTGGCTGGCGATGACGATCTGCTGCACCTGCGAAGCTTTCGGCCAAACCGGGTTGTAAACCTGCGGCAACGACGGGATGGCAATGGCCGTCGGCATGTCGTCCGTCAGGAACGAGGCACACCACCAGACTTCCAGAGTTTTTCCATCCACCGTCACGAGGAAGACGGCGGATGGCAGGGCATTGCTGGAGCTGCCGGTCTCGTCTAAACCGCTGGTGTCAGGAGTGCTGTTTCCGTCAGCAACCGGATCGTGATAGAGCGTCGGGTTGTAGGCCGTGCCGGATGCGGGCCGGTAGAGATAGCCCGGCAGGGAGGGGGCTATGGCTGGCGCGGACCAGCCTGGCGCGATACCGGAGACCGAGCCGCCGCGCAGCTCCGCCTCCAGTCCGACCTCGAGGTCGGACGGCGCGAGTGTGAAGCGGTCGGGGTCGTCGCGCGGGACGGAGTGGACCGGGAGGAACCAGATGTTGTCTTCGGTGGTAAGCTGCAGGAGCGACCAGCCCGTTCCGTACGTGACGAAAGTGCCGTCGGGCTCGACGGCGCGGGCATGGCCTTCGGGGTCTTGATAGCTCATCAAGGTGGCGGTGTAGCCGTCCGGGATGAAGATCGGGCGGCCGTAGTCCGGCTCGCCGTCCGCGCCATTAAGCGTGCCGCGGACAAAGACCGGGATGTTGACCGGCCAGTCGCACTCGTACTGGCAGAGTTCGAAGGGCCACTGGACCTGGAGTTCATCCGTCTCCATCCAGTACACCTCGGCGTTCCAGCGGGACCCGACGGTCGGCCGTAGCGGATAGACGTTGCCATGCTTGGGGCTGTAGGAGTGCGCCCCCTGATGCTGGTAGAGGTATGGGCCGCGGTTGTCGGTCTCTTGAACAACGGTCGGGCGCGCGCTGAGGCCGTCGATGTCGTAACCGCTGCCGTTCGGGCGCAGGGGCTCGCCGATGACTCCCCTCATGGGGATGACCTGCGGCCGCGCCACCTCGATAGTCTGCACAAGCAGCGGGGTCTCGTAGGAGCCGGAATCATAGTAGACCATCAGCACCTGCCCTGAGATCCCGCCGACCGCAAAGAGCATCTTCGTGGTCTGGTCCACGAAGAGGCCGCGCGTGATCTTATTGCTGACCACCTGTGAAATCCCGCCGGCGATGTTGGTCTCGATACCGAAGTGGGGCGTGAGGATGTCGGGGTTGCCGAAAAACTTCACGAACTTGCCGGCGAGGTTGACGGCCGGCGCCTCGTAGGGCCAGTCGGTCCAGAAGATCCGCCGCGGACGTCCTTGCGTGGCGCTGCCGATGATATAGGTGAACTCCTGTTTCTGCCCATCTGTCAGCACCCAGGTGAATCTGGCTGAGCCGCCGCCGGCCGCGTAGAGGGCGGGCGCCGCAGTGTCGAAGAAAAAGTTATCCTGATTGGCGTTGTTTTCAATAAACTCGGTGTACGTCGCGTTCCAGTCCACGTTGGCGGGCGGCGTGATGCGGTCGGCCAGCCAGTACTGGGGCTTGATGCGCTCTACGGCAAAGCCTGCCTCAACGGCCTCAAGCCGCACCAGCTCGTCGCCGATCATCTCCGGATCGAGGGTCGAGACGGCGTTGGTGGGCGCCACGCCAAGCGCCATTACGGAATAGGCGTAGTTGGTCGCCAGCCAGGCGTTCGCGGCAACATTGGTGGTGACGCGGATCACGGAGGCGCCGGGTATCCCGAGCGAACATCTTGAGGGCTCGGCCAGCGCACGCCCACCCGGCAGTGCCAGTGCCGCCAACACCAGCAGGCGCGGGAGGCACCTGCGGAGCGGAGGTTGGGAAAGGCTTCTGTTCATGGGCGACTCCCCGTCCTAGAGTTTGATGATAAAACAGAGTGCGTAGTAAGGCGGACGATTCTCGTGGGGCTGGGAGCCGCCGACCTCGCTGCTCCTCCTGTTGGTAACCCCATCGTCGTTTTTTTTGTTGGTCATGATTTCACCGCTGTTTACCCAGAAGGAGACATAGTAACCGTTATAGAACTGGGTCGTATGGGTGTGGGCGGGCATTTCATCGATTGTGAGTGCGTGGTAGGCCTCACCTCCTGTCTGCTTGACGGTGTAGTCTTTGCCAGCGCCAACGATGAAGCGATCGCGCAGGTCGGGGCGACCGCCGTTGCCGTCACAAAGCGCCCAGCCAGCGGGGATCTCGCTGATATTGCCCGACCACATGACGATGACGCCCCTCGGAATCAGATCGTTGCCGCCCTCCTTGACCTTGCCATTGACGACATCAACATTACCACCGGTGACACAAAGATCACCCTTGAAAGCGGCCGCGCCATTGACACTAAAATCGCCGACGAACTTAGCTTTCCCGCCGGTCATTTCGATGCCGCCGAGTGCCTTGAGCTTGCCGGTCAGATCCGATGTTCCGGCCACGTTGAGTGTCTGCAAGTTAGCCTTTCTCTGGACATTCAGTTCATTGTTGACGGTGACGTCGACGGCCTCCAAACGCCCGCCGACGGTGAAGTTCCCGGTGGCACTGCTCACGTCGGCGGCCATGATCGCATACGGAACGGGGAGGAGCTTCTGGCGGGGCTGGATCTCGCCGCCCATGCCGGTGACCGTAAGACCGATGAAGAGGCTGCCATTCGCCGCATCGGCGATGGCTTCCTTGAGATTCGAGTGCAAACCGCCCTCCACCGCGCTGCCCGACGCGTCAGAGATCTCGACGTTGAAGAGACCGTTGGTGTCGAGTTTTACGGCATAGGTGCGGCCCCACAGGAACTCGTCTCCTGTGGGCATCTTGTAGAGTTTGAAGGTCACGATCTGGTTTTGTTCCGGCAAGGACTGTCCGGTTTCGTCTTTCAGGATGCCCTGATAGGTGAAGGCGGCGGACTGCGCCCGGGCAACGGTAGTACAAACGGCCAGAGCGGCAAGGATGGCGATGAGGTTTTTATTCATGGTTTCGACCTGTGGTTTGACGTGTGAGTGAAAAGTACTGGACATTAGAACCCCACCAGTGTTGGCAAGGTGCTGACACGCCGCATGGTGAAACGGCCCTGGGCGCGCAGCATGCCTTCACGGCGCAGGCCGGCAAAGTCCCAGGTGAGTTTCCCATGCAGCGTCTCCTCAGGGTTCCAGGCCGCCGCGCCTGCGGGGAGGGTGTCCCAGACAAAGCTGACGGAGTTGGAAATGGAGAAGAGTTCCGGCTTGACCTTAGAGACGTAGTTCTCAAAGTCATCGCCCGAGGGCGCCGGGGTCTGGAAGTCGGCCTTGAGCCCGTCGTGAAGGGGGTGGAGCGCATGGCGCAACGGGTTGGCGGCGGAACCGGCGCCCACGGTGAAGCCAAAGACGGCTTCCGCGCCGAATGTTCCCCCGCCAGCGATCACCGGCTGGTCAACAGGGAGGCAGACGGCGCTGATGCGCATCACCTGATCCGCACCGGCGGGCAGGGGGGCGTTGCCGGAGTAAAGCGCAAGCGCGACCGTGCCGTCTCCCGCCTCGGCACCGGCGGCCACCACGCGCTGGAGCAGCCTCATGCTGCCGTCGGGGCCCACATGCAGCGGCAGGCGCAGCGTCATGTCGCCGCCAGCCGGGATCGCTTGGACAAGCTTGGCGTCATTGATCACCTGCGTCACCTTGTCGAGCCGCACGTTGGCCACCCAGAGACCGGCCGGCCAGGCGTTCGCGCCAGCGGCGTCGGCGTCCGAGACGGCGCTCAGCGGGATCGTGGTGCGGAAGTGCGACCCGCCGTCCACATCCTCCACGCGCAGCAGCCCGCCATAGCGTGTCCCGGCCGCGACGCCGGCGAATTGCTCCCGGTTCAGCGCCAGCAACAGTTCCCAGTTCTCTCCCGGCTGCAGGGACTTCTCCAGTTGCTCCGGCAGCGGCCGCCAGCCGGTGTTGGTCGTGGTGCCGGAGATGTCGCGGTAGAGCACGGCACAGCGGGGCGGGATATCAAATGCGTTGGCGGCCTCGCCGAACAGATAGGCGAGGCGCGCGCGCCGCGGCGTGGCGGCGTCGTTGCGGATGGCCATCTGCTGCAGCGTCGCATCACTTCCGAACGCCACGCCGTACTGGGGCGAAACGTGGAAAACGCCGCTCCAGTCAGCAGCCCGATCCGCCGTCATGGCCAGCACCTGGCCATTCGCGACAGGTGTTGCCGAGGGGAGGGGAGCGAACGCGGCGGCCTGCGAGTTCGTGCCGTACAAGCGATTGGCCTCCGGTGCGCCCAGCGGCAGCCCCGAGCAGTAGACCGCCAGATTCGGCGAGGCACCCGGCGTGACCGAGATGCCGATGTAGTTGTAAACGGCCGCGGGGCCCGTCGGATGCCAGGAATAGCGCAGCGCTTCCGGCGCGCCATAGAGCGTGGTGGTGAAGGTGTTGGTGGCGAAGCACAGCACCACGGCGTTGCCGGAAATGGCAAACACATCCGAGTCGCCCGGGAGCTGGCGGTGCCAGACCCTGACCGCCGGACTGGGCAAGCCCTCGGTGGAGCCTGTCGCGTCGAACTGCCTGGTGCGGGAGAAAGCAGCGGCGTCATAGACGCCCACGCTCTCCACCGGCCAGTCGGCGAAGAGCGCGTCCGCTTCCAGATCCGGTGAGATCGTAAAATGCACGGCGTTCCAGCCGCGCACGAGCTGGATCGTCTGGGCCATCTCCTGAGCGGAGACTGCGGTGTGGAACATACAGCACACACCCGCCAATAGCAATGTACGTCGGCAACGCTTCAAAAAGTGCATCACAGGACTCCAAGTGGTTAAAGACACACGCTCTCTGGACTCAACCGGGACTTACGGGAATCTATGAACAACAGGTAATGGAGGTAGATCACAGGGTTATCCTTTCCAATGCAGAAAAACGAAGAGGATAAACTAGGCAGTGTTCGTACCGGAATCTTACTCAAGTCACATCGAGTGTGACAAGCGCTTTCTTGTTTTACTTTTTATTTTTTTCACGGCCAATTAAGCGCATTCCTGATTATTTAGGCAGACGAAAGCCAAAGGAGTTTGCCATAATGGTGTCCATCAATCGGGAAGCGTGTGCGGATGCAGAGGCCAAGTTCCGGGTTGCGCTACCTGATGGTTAACTGGGAAACAAATCATGCAGACCACATCAGACAAACCCAACCGTCTCCTCTCGCTCGATATTTTGCGTGGTATCGACATCTTTATGCTCGCGGGGGGACACTTCATCCTGCGCGGGCTCACGAACCTCGGTGCGTTCGGCAAAGGCGAATTTGCTGACGCTATGCGCCGTCAACTCGCGCATGTGCCGTGGGAAGGGTTTGTCGCGTGGGATCTCGTGATGCCGCTGTTTCTTTTCATGGCGGGCATCGCCCTGCCGTTTTCGCTCGCGAAATACCAAACCTCTACCAAGACCTATCTCCGCATCTTGAGACGGGTCGTTTTGCTATGGATTCTCGGCATGATGGTTCAAGGACGGCTGTTGTCGCTCGACCCGAAAAAAATCTCTCTCTATTCCAACACGCTCCAGGCAATCGCGTCAGGTTACCTCGTGACCGCGCTCATTTTCATCAACATCAAGAACAACCGCTGGCGCGTTTTCGTTGCTGTGCTGTTGTTCGTGGTGTATTGGGCAGGCTTTACGTTTTTTGGTGATTTCACCCCCACGGGGAACTTTGCCGAAGCCATCGACCGTGCGGTCTTGGGGCGTTGGCGTGACGGCGTGACGTGGAAGGACGGCGTGTGGAGTTTTTCCCCTAAATATCACTACACATGGATCTGGAGTTCGATCGGCTTCGCGCTGACCACGCTCGCCGGAGCGTTTTCGGGCTTGATGTTAAAGGGTGAAGCGTGCGCCAAAAAGGCTTTGCGCCTCTTCCTTTTCGGTGTCGCGCTGATTGTTGCCGGCCTTCTGCTCTCGTTGCAGACGCCGATCATCAAGCCAATTTGGTCGGCCTCGATGGTGCTGTATTCGGGCGGGATTTGCGCCGTGCTGATGGCCCTCACCTATTGGTATATCGATGTCAAAGGCAAGGGCAAATGGCTTTACTGGTTCAAAATCTACGGCATGAACTCGATCTTCGCCTACGTGGTTTCGCATGTCATCTCGTTCCGCTCGGTTTCGGAGTCACTGTTCTTCGGCTTCGCGCGTTTCCTCGAAAAGCCCGGTTATGAATTCTTGCTGGGGGTTTCCAACGCCGCGATTCTGTTTGTGATGCTCGCGATGCTGTATCGGAAGAAGATTTTTATCCGCGTGTGAGATTACTAAACCGGCCACAAGTAGCATTGCACCTCTTGATAACACAGAGACGCGGAGACGCAGAGATTTTTACGGTGTAGCGGCGTGACCGTAAGTCTGATGAAAGAACTTGGTGCGGCGGCAAGCGATATTCCGCGCGACGCCGCTTTTTTTAAGGCACGAGTGCGGTAACAGGGTGGTGCGCAAAAGCGGTGCCGCGACCCGCGCGCAGCGCGGCTCTTGTCTCCAAATTTTCCCGCTACACTGTCGCTAACCGATTACCCCCCGCTCTTGACCTCGCACCGTGGGTGTGTCAGGATACGCGCTATGAAAACCTGCTTTGCGACGCGACGACGTTTCCTCCAACATTCAGGAGCCGCCGGACTGGCATTGGCCGCCGGTGTGCGGGCGGATACCCGCCCCCGGACATTGCGGCTGGGCGCACCGGCTTTCATCAAGACAGACGACCCGGTGGAACTGGCCCGCTGGCACCGGGACCGAGGATACGGCGCTGCCTATTGTCCCAATGTCCCCGTGACGGACACGGCACGCATCCGCGCGATCGAAACTGCCTTCCGCGAGGCAAATGTGGTGATCGCCGAAGTTGGACGCTGGTGCAACCTGACTGACCCCGATCCGGTGAAGCGGAAAAAGAACCTCGCCACCGTCACGGAGGGACTGGCGCTGGCCGATGCGGTCGGCGCGCGATGCTGCGTTGACATCGCGGGCTCCTTCAACCCGGATGTGTGGTACGGCCCCCACCCCGATAATTTCACGCCCGCCTTTTTCGATGCCGCCGTCGAAAACGCCCGGACGATCATCGACGCGGTCAAACCAAAGCGCGCGAAATTCGCATACGAGATGATGGGATGGTGCATGCCCGAGACGCCGGAACGCTACCTCGCGCTGCTCAAAGCAGTCGACCGCCCCAACTTCGCAGTTCATCTGGACCCCTGCAACCTCATTAACTCGCCGGAGAAGATCTACCGCAACACCGATCTGCTCAATGCCTGCTTTGACCTGCTGGGGCCGTGGATCGTGAGTTGCCACGCCAAGGATTTGACATGGGAGATCGAGATGAATGTCCACTTCCGGGAGGTGCGCCCCGGGACCGGCGTGCTCGATTATGCCACCTTCCTGCGGCGGCTCGCGGCGCTGCCGGAACCGCCGCCGTTGATGATCGAGCACCTGAAAGGCGCCGAGGAATACGCTGCGGCGGCGAAACACATCGTCGCCACCGGCTCATCACTCGGCATCGCCTTCGGGCCGTGACTGCGCGTCACTGCACCCATACGTGCCGGATGCGGGGGCCGTCGAACTCGCAGAGAAAAATGCCCTGCCACATGCCGAGTTGCAGGTTGCCGCTTGTCACGATGACCTGTACGGAAGAACCGACCAGCGAGGCTTTCATGTGCGCGGCGGTGTTTCCGCCGGCATGCTTGTAGGCCGCGTTCTCCCAAGGCGCGAGGGCCTCAAGTTGCATCAGGATGTCGCCTACCACATCCGGGTCCGCGTTCTCGTTGATGGTCACCGCGCAAGTCGTGTGAGGCGTGAAAACCGTTATGACACCATCGGTGATGCCTAAGGCCTGAACCGCCTCCTGGACTTGATCGGTGATGTTAATGCACTGACTGCGAGTGCTTGTTTGGACACCAAAACTTCTCATGGCCGCCTCCTTCGTTTACCTGACCGGTCATAGGTCAACTCCATTGGCCCCATTTTAGCTTCTCTGGCACCCTTCGGGCAAGATCAAAAAGACCTTTTGCGAATCTCCCCCCTTTGCGCTACACTGGATTCAACACTCATAGGCGGCGGCTCGCGTCCGGTGGTGCCGCCAGAACCGGAAACTCCGTAACTGATTTATGGACAACACTGCAATCCTTTCACGCGCCCGGCAAGTCCTCGATGTCGAGATCGAAGGGCTGCGCCGCGCACAGGCCGCGCTGGGCGAAGGCTTTGTCGCCACAGTGAACCTGATTCTCGAAACCCTCGGAAACGGCGGCAAGATCGTCGTGACCGGCGTCGGCAAAAACCTGCACATCGCAGAGAAACTCTCCGCCACGCTGGCCAGCACCGGATCGACCAGCGTGGTCATGAACCCGATCCAGGCGATGCACGGCGACCTTGGCATGATCGCTGAGCAGGACGTCCTGCTGGCCCTCAGTTTTTCGGGCGAGTCCGATGAAGTCATCAAGCTGATCCCGGCTGTGCGCCGCCTCGGCATCCGCGTGATCGGCATGGTGGGCAACCCCGACAGCACCCTCGCCCACCTGAGCGATGTCGTGCTCCACGTCTGTATCGGACAAGAAGCCTGCCCCTTCGGCATGGCACCGACCACCAGCACGACCGCCACGCTGGCGGTGGGCGACGCGCTCGCCATGGTGCTGATCGACGTCCGTCACTTCAACAAGGAACGCTACGCCCGCCTGCATCCCGCCGGTGCGATCGGCCGCGCACTGGTGCTGCGCGTGTGCGACATCATGCGCACCGGCGAACACATGGCGCGTGTGGTACTCTCCGCCACGGTCATGGACGGCATCATGGCCATGACCACCGCCAAGAGCGGTGCCGCGCTGGTCGCCCGCGCCGACGGACGGCTGGCCGGCATCTTCACGGACGGCGACCTGCGACGTCTGCTTTCTGAAGGGCAGGAAATCCTGCACCGCCCCATCGAAGCCGTCATGACGCAACGGCCGATCTCTGTGACGGACGACGCCTATGCGGTGGATGTGCTGCGCGTCTTTGAAAAGTATAAAATCGATGACCTGCCCGTGGTCAATGCAGACGGCCTACTGGTGGGCTACGTGGATATTCAGGATCTGCCGAAAATGAAGGTCATGTGAACCGTCAGCGCAAACTTCGCGTTTATACGGATCGGGGCTTTTGCAAAACCCGTTGCTTACGGACGTGGCACGGGCATCCTGCCCGTGTTTCATGGGCGGGACGCCCATGCCACGGGGGTTTTAAGAGCCTCGGATTAGTTGCCCTACGGCTCTGCAGGCGCAATAAAAAAAACAAGTTGTTTCACCACGAAGGTTACGAGGGTTTTTCGGGGGCAACGCGCTCCCGGACAAACTAATGCACTAATGCACTAATTAACTTGGGTTGCGGGTTCCGCCCGCATCACAACCCGAGGTTGTTATGGTTTTTCTCGCACAGAATGCTCCGGAGGCTCCTCAAGGCCTCTTTGACGCCGCTCTCGCTCTGTTCGACCGCGGCGGTCCCGTGATGTGGCCAATCCTGATCTGTTCGCTCATCGCTCTGGCAGTGGCCATCGAACGCCTCTTCGCCTTCTGGAAACACAACGTTGCGAACTTCTATTTCCGCAACCGCCACAAGGAGATACTCAGCCTGACGCGCGACGGCCGTTTTGACGAGGCACTTGCGATCGCCCGCGCGGCCGATTCGCCGATCTGTCGCATCTTCGGCAGTGCATTGGAGAACCGCGAAGCCGGTTTTCTGGAGACGCTCGAGGCCGCCTCGCAACTCGAACTGAACCGCCTGCGCCGCGGCTTCACCGTGCTTGATACCGCCATTACCGTGGCCCCGATGCTCGGCATCCTCGGCACAGTCACCGGCATTATCGACACTTTCAACGTGTTGAGCGCCGCAGGCATGGAGAACCCCACCGGCGCCACGGCCGGCATCGCCGAGGCGCTCATCACCACCGCCGCAGGCTTGATAGTGGCGATCTGCTGCCTCTTCCCGTTCAACTTCTTTGTGTCGCAACTCAAGCGCCGCACGACGGAACTCGAACAGGCTACCTACTGCTTTGAACTGGCCTACAACACCGGGATCGAAAAATCCGCCGCGTCCCCGCGATGACCACGACACCGAACCGCGCCCCCAAAGGAGAACACCATGCGACTGAAATCAGGGTATGAGGACCGTAAGGCCCGCATGGAGATGATTTCCCTGATGGATGTCATGTTCCTGATTCTCGTGGTCTTTGTCTATGCGGTCTTTTCGATGTCCGTGCACCGCGGTCTCAAGGTGGACCTGCCGTCAGCGGAAGGCCCCCTGCTCAAGGGCGAGAAGCTCGTCATCACGTTGTCGGCCGACGACACGCTGGCGCTGAACAAAGAGCCGATGCCGTTCGACGATCTGGTGCTCGCGACGATCACGCGCTGGCGCGAAAACCCCGTCCCGGTGCTCATCAGCGCCGATCGCGCCGCCACACTCGGTACCGGTATTGAACTGCTCGGCAAACTCAAGGACGGCGGCGTGGAACAGGTCACATTCCAAGTCAGCGGCGAGGCCCGTACGCCGACAGCCGACCGCGCCACCCCACCAAACGAATGACCCTTTCGTATGACCATCTCATCAGTTTCACGCTCTCGGTAGCCTTGCACCTTCTGGGCATGCTGCTGCTGGGCCGTGCCGCGATCCAGCGCGCCGAAGAATACGCCGACACCGCGCCCGAGTTGCAGATCACCTCAGTCCAACTGACCCTCTCGGAAATAGAAGCTACTGCGCCCGGCGCCCCCGCCGTACCTGCCCAACCAGAGGTGCCGCCACTCCCCGAACCGGAGCCTGAACCCAAGCCCGAACCTGAACCCGAGCCCGAACCTGAACCCGAGCCCGAGCCTGAACCCGAGCCCGAGCCTGAGCCGATACCCGAGCCAGAACCAGAGCCGGAGCCGGAACCCGAGCCGGTAATCGAACCGGAAGTCGAGCCGACACCCCTACCCGCACCCGAACCGCCGCTACCAGAGCCGCAACCAGAACCGCAACCGGAGTCGCCACCCGCCCCTCCCAAGCCGCAGCCCGCCCCTCCCGCGCCGCAACCGGTCACGACGGAACCCGAACCCACGCCGCCACCTCCGCCCTCTGTGGCAAGCGACGGCGCGGTCGGCGACGGCGGTGCCGCCGGACGTGTCGACGCGCAACCCTCGCTAGACCACGCGATCCGTCCGGTTTATCCGCTCAGTGCGCGACAGCGCGGTGAGGAAGGCACCGTGGTGTTAGACGTGAAGGTGGGCGCAAGCGGCCGCGCGAGCAGTGTCACGCTAGTCACTTCCAGCGGATTCCCCGCGCTGGATCGCGCCGCCGAGCGCGCCGCCGCCCGAGCGCGTTTCAATCCGGCCATGCACGGCGGCCGCCCCGTAGAATCGACCGCGCGTTTGACCCTCGTGTTCCGCCTGCGCGACCTGTAAGCGAGGCGAGGCTGGTCGGGACAATCGGTTGGTTCCTGATTTCAAGTTTTATGCATTACGTTGGGCGCTCCCCCTTGTCCTGTGAATCCGTTTGCGCGTCGCACATGAGGTTTGCTACCATTCGGTATGACTGCTAAACATGCTCCCGCGCGGTTCTGTCTGGAAGTTTCGCCGGCACCCTGCGTGCTCATTCTGTTCGGCGCCACGGGTGATCTTGCGCGCCGGAAACTGTTCCCCTCCCTGTTCCAACTCCACACGCGCGACCTGTTACACGCCACTTCCCGCATTGTAGGCTGTGGACGCACACGTCACGACCAAGAATCTTTCCGCGCTCTGGTCACCAAGGCCCTGCCGCCATCGATCTCGACCGACGAGCGTGATGCGTTTCTCGCACGCTTCAGTTATGTACGAACCGACGACACCGACCCCGACACCTTTACGCACCTCGGGCAACACCTCGCTGAGTTGGACCGAATCGAGACTCCGGTGCCGTTCAACCGGCTCTTCTATCTTGCCATTCCGCCCTCTTCTTACCGGCGGATCTTCGCGCGCCTCACCGCAGCAGGCTTGCTCGAAGAGTCGGACCATAACTCGGCATGGCGTCACCTGTTGCTGGAGAAGCCGTTCGGGACAGACTCCACCACGGCGACCGAGTTGGACGCTTTCTTGCAGCAGCATGCGCGTGAGGAGCAGATTTTCCGGATCGATCACTATCTGGGAAAAGAGACGGTTCAGAACATCCTGATCATGCGCTTCGCAAACATCCTTTTAGAGCCGGTCTGGAACCGCACCTATATCGACCATGTGCAGATCACGGTTGCGGAGGCGCTAGGCATCGAACACCGCGCCGGCTTCTACGAGCAATCAGGACTGTTGCGCGACATGTTTCAAAACCACTTGCTGGAGATGCTCGCACTGGTGGCGATGGAGCCGCCCGCCGAATTTTCAGCCGACGCAATCCACCGCGAAAAACTGGCGCTGATCCGCGCCATCCGCGCCTTCCCGTGCGACACGCTCGGCGACGTCATGGTGCGGGGACAGTACGCAGCGGCTGACGGCATGGCCGGGTACCGCGAAGAACCGGGGGTCGACCCGAACTCCACGATCGAAACCTTTGCCGCCACCAAGCTGTGGATCGATACGCCGCGCTGGCAGGGCGTGCCCTTCTACCTGCGCTCGGGCAAGCGTCTCACGAAAAGAATCAGCACCGTCACCTTGGTCTTCAAGCCCTCGCCGCACACCCTGTTCGGTGCCTGTGATCCCGACTCGCTGGTGCTCAACGTGCAACCGGATGAAGGCATGATCCTGAATTTACAGGCCAAGCTCCCGGGGCCCAAGCTATGCATGGGCGAACTGCCGCTCGCCTTCAAATACGCCGACCTCGGCGATGAGTTGGATGCCCCTGACGCCTATGCGCGGTTGCTCTTGGACGCCATGCTGCACGACCACACGCTCTTCGTCCGCAATGAGACGATC
>DAOTMQ010000009.1:0-2368 GCA_035450385.1 Kiritimatiellia bacterium
AACCCCCGTCGTTGTGAGCCACTGCGTGGTCACAATAATCGATCCCGATAGCGATCCCGATCCCGATTTGGATGAAACCCAGAAACCAGAAACCTGAACCCCTAAAAGGTACACCTATGGCCATTGATCTCAAAGCCGCTTACAAGACGATTATGGATGACCACTTCACGCCGCGTATGGAGATCTCCTTCATCGACGGCAATTCCCGCCAGACGCTTTGCTACGAAAAGGTCTCCTGGGTGATCGGCGGCGAGGAGAAGGGGCTGCGTTATGGCGAAAATCCCGGTCAGGAGGCGGCTCTCTACAAGCTTGTGAATGGCAATCTCGTGCTGGGCGAGGTCACGTCGCTCGCACCGGGCCGCTATCTGGCCTCCGATCCCGAGCTGCTGCAATCCGGCAAACACCCCGGCAAAACCAACCTGACCGACGCCGACAACGCGCTCAACATTCTGCGTTATCTGGATGACACCCCGTGCGCTGTGATCGTGAAGCACAACAACCCGTGCGGCGTTGCCCGCAGTGATACGCTGGCCGACGCCTACTACCGCGCCAACAAGGCCGACCGCCTAGCTGCGTTCGGCGGTTGCATCGCGCTCAACCGCGAGGTCGATCTGGAAACTGCCCGGCTGATCGTTGAGAATTACGCCGAAGTGGTGGTCGCGCCAGAGTTCGCTTCCGGTGTGATGGATCTGTTCGCGACCAAGAAGAATCTGCGCGTCATGCGCATCAACAACATGGCGCGTCTCTCTGCCTTTGTGGCGCAGCACGTGGTTGATTTCAAGTCGCTGATCGACGGCGGGCTGGTAGCGCAGTGGTCATTCGTGCCCGAGGCGCGCACGGCGGCGCAGCTCATGCCGGCCACGTGTACTCAGAAGGACGGCACGGAGCATCGCATTCAGCGCCTGCCTACCCCGCAGGAGTACGAGGATCTGATTTTCGGCTGGCTGGTCGAAGCGGGTGTCACCAGCAACTCCGTGCTCTACGTCAAGGACGGCGCGACGGTCGGCATTGGCACCGGTGAACAGGACCGCGTGGGCGTCGCCGAGATCGCGCGTGACAAGGCTTACCGCAAGTTAGCCGACTGGATCGCCTGGGAGAAACACGCCACGCCTTACAACGACCTCGTCCTGAAATTCGACGAGCAGGGCCGGAGCTTCATGGCCGAGATCGACGAAGAGGTTAAGGCGCGTAAAGGCGGCTTGCCCGGGTGCAGCATGGTATCGGACGCCTTCTTCCCGTTCCGCGATGGCGCGGAGGTCGGCATCCGCGAAGGCATCACCGCCATCGTTCAGCCCGGCGGTGCGATCCGCGACTGGGACGTGATCGACTGCTGCAACGACGCCAACGTCGCCATGGTCTTCACCGGCCAGCGTAGCTTTAAGCATTGATTTTTCCCGCGAAGAGCGTTGCAGGCGGCGGGTGCGTTTATGACTACGTGGTTGTAACCGAAGCCGTCGACAAGAAGATCATCCGCGAGACCCTCGCTACTGGCTGGGTACAGCCATCCAACTGTTGCAGATTGGGTTACAAAAAAATTACAAAAAAATTACAAAAAAAATCATATTATGCCTATTGACAAAACAGGAGCGCATCACGTATCATGCTCCCCGTTCAAACAGCCTCCCCCAGGTTGATGAACGGCGTGACCGGCGCGACACATTCCCCCGTGATTGCGCGTACAGGTTTCCCCCCTGTAAGGTTACGCAAAATTATATATGTCCTCCCTGGCGGCGGATAAGAGCATAAGCTTTTATCCGCCGTTTTTTTACCGCCAGCGCTTGTGCGCCCAGAGGTACTGTTCAGGGTAGCGGCGAATCACGGCTTCAAGGCGCCGGTTGATCTCGGCAAGCAGATCGGCGACGTCGCGCTCTTTATCGCCTGTCGGCGTGAAGCGGATCGGATCGTCTGTAACCATGCGGTAATGGAAGGCGTTGTCGCGGATGAACGCGCCGGCCAAGATCGGAGCACCGGTCTTCAGGTGCAAGCGCGCGGGCGAGGTGTGCGTGGATGCGGGACGCCCCATGAAGTCAACGATCACCCCCTGTTTTCTACCGGCGTGCTGATCCATCACGAGCGTCATCGCCGCACCGGTCTCTTTCCACTGGCGCAGTACGCTGGGTGTAAAGCCCTGCTTCTTGGGAATGATTGTAATCGCGCCACGAAAGTGATGTTTCTTCAGGAAGCGCTCGACAAGAGGATTGTTCATCTTGCGCGCCACGGCAATCATCGGACGGGTGAAGGAGATGATCGTCACGGCGGCTTCCCACACGCCATGGTGGCCAGAGAGAATCATGACCGGCATGTCCGGCCGCTCCAGCAACAACTCGAAGGTTTCGGCGGGACCGTCGAAGACGATGTGCTCGCGCCA